>JAJPIH010000445.1 GCA_021324875.1 Alphaproteobacteria bacterium | reverse complement strand
GGCATAGACCAAGGCCAGCGCGTCGCGCACCGCGTTCAAGATGCTGAACGGATGGAGGTCGCCGTCATATTCCGCACTCCAGCCGGTGGTGCGGCCATAGCCGCGCTGGTCGGGGGCGACCCCATAAAACCCGGCCGCGGCCAGGATCGGCATGATCTTGCGCCAGGAATAGGCGAGTTCGGGGAAGCCGTGCAGCAACAGCACGCAAGGCCGATCGGCGGCCCCCGATCCGGCCTCGAGCACATGCATCCTGAGCCCGTTGACATTGTCGACATGGCGGGCGCGGATGCCCGCCGGCAGCACGTCATCGGCAAGCGGCGACAGTAGGGTCATGGTCCGATCGGTCATGGTCCGGCTCCCCTTTCAGCGGCGGTGATAACGCCGGCAGCCGGCGCTGGGCAACGGTTTGCGCCGCCGCCGCGAACGACGCCAACGCATGCCGCCGGCCGCCTTGGCGAAGATTGGGCGATCGGGTTGCCGGCCGCATCCGACTGTTGTTTTGGTCGGCCGCGCATGGCGGTCTCGGCTCAACCTCAAGTTTGGCCGCCACCATAGCCCGCTGTAAAATACAGCGAGTTTACAGCAAAAACCCGCCCCCAGGTTGAATAAGCCGATTGTCGCGTTCAAGCCCGGTTCACCGGTCCGTGCCTCTGCGCCGGTTGTTGGCTTGCCGCCGTTCCGCTCATCCTCCTCGTGCGGCTTGCCGCCCGGTTTGTGGCACGCGATTGCGGCGATTTTAGCGGCGTCTCCCGCGGTCGCCGCGGCCGCGCGGCCGGCGCCGGGGCCCGGCGTTGAAACGATTGTCGCCGCGCCCGCGCCGGCGGCAATGTCTGCTTACCCCTCTTTGCCGGGTCGGGCTAAGCTGCCGCGGGGAGCGGCGTCATTTTCTTCTTAGGGGGTGTCATGGCGTTTTGGACAGAACCGCAGATGGCGTCGATCGGGAAAATGCTCAACCCAAATTCGATCGCAATCGTCGGCGCCACGCCGCGGATGCAATATGGCGGGCGGTTTCTCGCCGCCGCTCTCAAAGCCAAGGACCGGGTCCGGGTCTATGCCGTGAACCCGCGCTACGACGAAATCATGGGGGTGACGTCCTATCCCAGCGTGAGCGAGCTCCCCGAAGCCCCCGATGTCGTCGCGGTTGTGGTCCCCTGGGACCAGGTGCGCGATGTCCTCGAGGAAAGCCATCGCAAGGGGGCCGGGTCGGCGATCGTGATCTCGGCCGGATTTGCCGAGCGTGGGCTGGCTGACCGGCGCGATTTGCAGCGGGAATTGGGCGCTTTTGCCGCCGCGTCGGGCATGCGCATCAGCGGCCCCAACTGCCTCGGGCTGGCCAATGTCAAAAACGACATCTGGGCCACCGCTTCCTCGCGCGGCGCCGCCGGTTTGACCGGGCCGATCGGTCTGGTTTGCCAAAGCGGGGCGACGGCGTTCGGCCCGTTTCTGGTGCGCGCGGTCGAGAATGGCATCGGCTTCAGCTACATCATTTCGACCGGCAACGAGGCCGACCTCGATTTTGCCGATTTCGCCCGCTATCTGCTCGACGATCCCGACACCCGGGTCATTGCCGGCTTTGTCGAAGGCTTCAAACGGGCCGACAAGTTTCTCGAAGTGGCCAAGCTCGCCGCCGAACGCGGCAAACCGATCGTGCTGATCAAGATCGGGCGTTCGGAACTCGGCGCCCGGGCGGCAAGCTCGCACACCGCGGCGCTGACCGGGGCCGATGCCCGCTGGGATGCGGTCTTTGCCCAATACGGGGTGGTCCGCGTCCGCAATTACGACGACCTTCTCGAAGTGGCGCATCTGCTCGCCCACACCCCCAAGCCGCCAACCCCGGGCATCGCCGTGGTCTCCCATTCGGGCGGCATCAGTTCGCTGACCGCCGATATGTGCGGCGAGGCCGGTCTCGATCTGCCGCCGCTTGGGGACGCGGCGCGCGACGGCATCAATGCGATCCTGAAGGGCTTTGGCTGGGCGGCGAACCCGGCCGATGTGACCGGCTTTGCCAATAGCGGGTCGTTTCCGCAGATCATGGCGCATATGAGCGACGATCCGCGAATGGGCACCCTCGTCGTCGCGAGCGCCGGCGGCGACGACCAGGCCCGGCAGGTCATCAAAGAGCGTGACCGGACCGGCAAGGGCGTGGCGTTTTTGTGGACCGGCAGCCGCGACGCCAAGGCCGGCCTGGCCCTGCTTAAAGAGGCCCGGATCCCGATTTTTTACACGCCCGACACCTTGGCCCGCGGCCTGAAGAGCCGGCTTGACTATCATTCATGGCGCGAGCGTCGCCTGGCCGAGGGCTTTGCCACGGCCCCGCCGCGCACGGCGCTGCAGGATGCGGCCATCGCCCAGGCGCTCGGCTTGGGGCGTCCCGCGCTCTCGGAAAGCGAGAGCAAAGCGCTGCTGGCGGCCTGGGGGGTGGCGAGCGCGCGCGAGCGCCGCGCCAATTCGGCCGAGGCCGCCGTGGCGGCCGCGCAACAGCTCGGGTTTCCGGTGGCGCTGAAGCTCGACTCGCCCGACATTTTGCACAAGACCGAGGCCGGGGTGGTGCGGCTCAACTTGGGTGATGCGGAAGAAGTGCGCACCGCCTATGCCGAGATCATGGCCAATGCGCGGGCCTATGCGCCACAGGCCCGGATCGGCGGCGTGTCGGTGCAAGAGATGGTCAGGGACGGGGGCGAGGTCATTATCGGCGTCACGGTTGACCCGCAACTGGGTCCGGTGCTGCTGTTCGGGACGGGCGGGGTGATGGTCGAGGTCTATAATGATGTGGCGCTCCGGCGCTGCCCGATCACACCCGCCGAAGCCCGCTCGATGATCGCCGAGGTCAAGGGCGCCCGCCTGCTCCAAGGTTTTCGCGGCCGGCCGGCGGCGGACCTCGCGGCGCTCGCGGATACCCTGGTGCGCGTGTCTTATCTCGCGATCCAGCTCGAAGGACAGCTGGCGGAACTCGACATCAACCCGCTGATGGTATTGCCCGCGGGGCAGGGCGTGAAAGCGGTCGACGCCCTCGTCGTGTTTCGCGGTGGACGTAGGGCGGAATAGCGAAGCGAATTCCGCCAAACCGTCGGGCGACGCGGCGGATTACGCTCCGCTCATCCGCCCTACGCTTGCTGGCGGAACTGGACATCAGCCCGCTGATGGTATTGCCCGCGGGGCAGGGCGTGAAAGCGGTCGACGCCCTCGTCGTGTTTCGCGGTGGACGTAGGGCGGAATAGCGAAGCGCATTCCGCCAAACCGTCGGGCGACGCGGCGGATTACGCTCCGCTCATCCGCCCTACGCTTGCTATTGTCGCCGGCGACGGCGGCCGCGATGGAGCCGATATTGCGCTTTGCCGCGCAGGCGCCATTATCGGCGACGGATAGGAGCGACGCCGGGAATGGGCCATGAAAGAAAACAGCATAAGGCGGGCGCTGCGCGAGGGGCGGGCCGCACTCGGCACCGGGCTCAAGGAGTTCGCCTCGCGCGGCGTGCCGTGGATCATCGAGGCGGCCGGCTTTGACTATTGTGCGATCGACCATGAGCACGGCGCGTTCGACATCGAAACGATCGCCAATCTGGCGAGCTGGTTCCAGGCGACCAATGTTTCGGCGATCGTTCGGCTGCACAAATCCTTCGCGCATCTGATCCCGGGAATTCTCGATCAGGGCATCATGGGTATCCAGGTGTCGGAGGTCGAAAATGCCGACGAGGCGCGGGCGATCGTGCGCCTGGCAAAATACCCGCCGCTCGGCAATCGCGGCATCTCCGGCCAGGGGCCGCACACCGCCTACCGCAGCTATGGCGCCCGCCACGCCAGCGAATACGCGCCCTGGGCCAACGACAACATCATCTTGTGCCCGTCGATCGAGTCGCGCGAGGGCCTCGAAAATGTCGAGGCGATTGCGGCCGTCGACGGGATCGACATGATCGCCTACGGGCATTCCGATCTGAGCGCGCAGCTGGGCGTTCACCTCGACCTCGAGCACCCGAAATTCAAGGCGGCGATCCGGCGGATCGTGGCCGCGTGCCAGGCCCATGGCAAGCTCGCCCGCGGCTCGCCGGAGAGCGAGGCGCAGATCGAAGAATATTGGCGGCTCGGATGCAAGGTGCTGAATTTGCCGGGCAACGATGTCAGCACCTATCTCGACGGCATGAAAGCGCGCGCCGCCCGCGCCCATGCGCGGTTGCAATCGATCGGGGTGCCGAGCCCGTGACGCGATGGCGCGGCCACAGCGTCTGAGACGCGGGTGCGCCGGCCGACCCGCGCGTGGTTCTTGGCGCACCGCAGGCGGAGGCAAACAGCCGACGATCGGGGCCGCCTGCGGCGGCGGTCGCCGATAAACTCGCCCTTAAAAAGGAGGGGATTGTGAAGGGGTGGATAATACTTGTCACCGGGCCCGATTTGGGTATCGGCGAGAACTTGCGCCGGCGTATCGTCGCGGCCGCGGTCGAGGATTCCGACGAAGCCTTTGCTGCTGCCCGCACCGCGGTTCCCGGCGGGCTGCCGACCTCGGTCGGGCCGCTGACCGAGGAAAGCGTCGCTGATCTGCGACTGACCCCGGGCAAGAGCCGCGTGCTCGGGACCTTCTGAACGGTGAGCGGGAGGAGGATAGCCATGACCAAATATCTGCACACGATGATCCGGGTCAGTTCGCTGGAGGACACGATCGCCTTTTTCGGCGTGCTGGGCCTCAAGGAGATCCGTCGCCGCGACGACGAAAAAGGCCGCTACACCAACGTATTCCTCGCCGCCCCCGGCCAGGAGGACGCGGCCGTGGAACTCACCTACAATTGGGACCCCGAAGTCTATACCGGCGGCCGCAATTTCGGGCATCTCGCCTATGCCGTCGACAACATCTACGACACCTGCAAGGCCCTGATCGCCCATGGTGTGACGATCAACCGGCCGCCGCGCGACGGGCGCATGGCCTTTGTCCGCACCCCGGATAACATCTCGATCGAGCTGTTGCAGGCCGGCCAGGCGCTGCCGCCAGCCGAACCGTGGATCAGCATGCCCAACACCGGCTCCTGGTAGCGCGCGGCGCTGTTCGATCGCAACCCGTTGCGCGACCCTTTGGGTCCGGCGCCGGCAGGAACCTATTTCGTCCGGGACCCGAATTGTTGCCGGATGGGTCCCGGCCTGCGCCGGGACCGCATGACGGGCCAGGGCCGCGCTCCAGCGTCCGGTGCCCCGTCGCTGGAAATGGGCCGCAATAAAAGGCCGCCAAAATCTGCAGCAACGTGCCGATGGGTCCGAGCTGCGCCCGGATCGCATCCCGGTCTTCCTCGGCCTCGGCGCTCGATACCGCCTCCCGACGTTTGCTGAGGCTTCTCCTTAAAGGGCTGGCCGAAAGTGATCGCCGCGCGGCGGTGGTCTGCCGTGTCGCAACCCGTCAATTCGGGTGTTTGCCGAACATGATCCAGCCGCCATTGCCGGGCGTGGTGAAGGCGGCGAGCGCGGTCTCGGCCCGCACCTTGACCTGGCGGGCGCCGGCGGTGCCGCGCAGTTGCTCGATCGAGTCGGTGTACATCGCCGTACGGC
>JAJPIH010000419.1 GCA_021324875.1 Alphaproteobacteria bacterium | reverse complement strand
TTGGCGACACCCGCCGGCTGCAATTGGCCCGGCTCCGCAGCCGCGCGCCCGGCGGTCCGGGCGATGCTGCGGCCTCAGACCCGCTCCTGCGGGCGGTCGGCAACCCCGGCCGAACCGGCGGGGCTCGCCGCGGCTGCGGGCGGCGGCACCTGCGCGGCCGGCGCCGTGCCGGGCCCGGGTTCGTCCCCTTCCTGCATGCCGGCCTTGAAGGCTTTGATGCCCTTGGCAAAATCGCCCATTACCCGAGGCAGCTTGCCGGCACCGAACAGGATCAGCACGATCGCCAAAACCACTATCCAGTGCATCAGACTGAAGGAACCCATGGCCACGACCCCGGAAGGCTGACAAGCCTCGTTCTAACAGGCCCGTCTGCGCCGTTGCAAGCTGAGCACGATACATCGCCGCGCTCTGCGGTTTGTTGACGAAGTCGTGCCCGAGGCTCGAAATTCAAGTATCCCGATCGGAGAGCCGCGTCGATGACCCGATACCCGCCGCCCCATCCCACCCCTTGGCCAACCCGGCCGCCCGCTGCCGCCGGGCTCGACCCCGACCGCGTCGCGGCCGCGGCGTCCCACGCCGAACGGCATGAAACGCCATGGACGCGCGACCTTGCCGAGATGGTCCTGACCGATTTCGGCGAGCGCCCGCCATGGAACGAGACCCTCGGGCCGGTGCGGCCGCGCGGCGGTCCAAACGGGCTGGTGCTGCGCGGCGGTGATATCGTCGCCGAGTGGGGCGATACGTCGCGGGCCGATATGACCTTCAGCGTCGCCAAGAGCTATCTGTCGATCCTGGCCGGCCTCGCCTGGGACCGCGGTCTGATCGCCGATCCGCACGAACCGGTGCGGCGCACTGTCGCGGATGGCGGTTTCGAGCCTCCGCACAACCATAGGATCACTTGGCACCACCTGCTGCAGCAGACCTCTGAATGGGAAGGGGTGCTGTGGGACAAGCCTGACCTGATCGACCGCAACCGCTCGTCAGGGGGCCGCGTCGCGGCGGCGCCCAAGGGCACCCATCGCGACTTGCAGCCGCCCGGCGAGTTCTGGGAATACAATGATGTGCGCGTCAACCGGCTGGCGCTGGCGCTGTTGCGGCTATGGCGGCGGCCGCTGCCCGAGGTGTTTGGCGAAATGGTGATGGCGCCGATCGGCGCCTCTTCCGATTGGGAATGGCACGGCTACCGCAATTCCTGGGTCGAGATCGACGGCCAGCGCATGCCGTCGGTGTCGGGCGGCGGCCATTGGGGCGGCGGCGTCTTTATCGGCGCCCGCGACCAGGCGCGGATCGGCTTGATGCTGCTAAACCGCGGCGTGTGGGAGGGCCGTCGCATCCTTTCCGAAGCCTGGATCGAGCGCATGCTCGAGCCCTGCCCGCTCAATCCGCAATACGGCTATTTGTGGTGGCTCAACACCGGCCGCGGGCTGTTTCCCGGCGCGTCGGAAGCCGGCTATTGCGCGCGCGGCGCCGGCGGCAATCTGACCTGGATCGACCCGGACAACGACCTGGTAGCGGTGTTGCGCTGGACCGACCCGGCGGCGATGGCCGGCTTCACGCGCCTGTTGAGCGAGGCGGTTGGCGCTTAATCGACCAGCTTCTTGGTCATCAGACACCGGGTCTGGCCGCCGGTCGGCGTGCAATCGATCTCGGCCAACACCTCCCAGCCCTGGCGGCGATAGAAGCCCGGCGCCTGGAACGACAATGTGGTCAACAGCGCCCGGCTGCAGCCGCGCCGTCGGCCCTCCTCCTCGGCCGCGCGGATCAGGCGGCTGCCGAGCCCCTGCTTGCGCAAATTTTCCGGCAGAAAGAAGCGCTCGACATAGAGCAGGCCGAACGAGGTGCGGCCGAGCAATCCGCCGACGACCTTGCCGCTGTCGGGATCGGTGACCAGCACCGCCAAAGGCTGAAAATCGCGGTACCCGGCCTTGGCGAAATTGTAATCGCTGAGCCCGTCGCGGATGACCGCCTCGGCCTCGTCATCCGGGGCGTTGGTCACCTCCATCCGCAATTGATCCACACTCGCGGTCATCGTCCCTCCCCTTTTTTGCCGCCTGCCGCGATCGCCCAGCCTCGTCTCAGCCGGTCTCCATCGGCAATGACGGGTCGTTCGCCCATTCGCTCGTCGAGGCGTCATAGAGCCGAACATTGCGGTGGCCGAGCAGCACCAGCGCAAACGCGTCGGCACTGGCCGCGATACCGCCTCCGCAATAGGTGATGACCTCCTTGTCAAGCGCCCCGACACGGTCAAAGCGGCGGCGCAGTTCGTCGGCTGGCAGAAAGGCGTTGGTCGCCGGATCAATCAGCTGCGCGGCCGGAACATTGAGGCTGCCCTTGATCCGGCCGGGTCGGCCGTAAGTATTGCCGCCGGTGCCGGCATGCTGCTCGGCCGACAGCGCGTTCAGCGTGCAGACATCGGCATCGCCAATCGCCCGCAGCACCTCGTCCTTGCCAACCATCAGCGGGCGCTGGCCGCGGACAACAAATTTCGCCGGCGGCGCCGATCGCCCCGGCCCGGTCTCGATCGGCCGCCCTTCACGGCTCCATTTGACAAAGCCGCCGTCGAGCACCGCGGCATCATCAAAGCCGAAAATGCGCAGCAACCACCACAGACGGGTCGCCCATTGCGGCGTCGTCGTACTGTAGAGCACGATTTGCGTGCCTTCGCCGACGCCGAGCCGGCTCATCGCCGCCGCAAACTGCTCGGCCGGCGGCAGCATGAACCGCAAACGGTGCGAATTGTCCGAGACGTCGCGCTGGAGATCGACGAATTGCGCGCCGGGGATGTGGCCTTTTTCGAAGTCGGCGCGCGCCGGGACGACCTGATAGGTGATTTTGGGATCGGGAATGAGGTGGGTCGTACAATCGAGCACGCGCAACCCCGGTTCGCCAAGCCGCCTTTCCAGTGTTGCGGTGTCGATCAGAAACTCGGGATGGGCAAAACCCGTTGCGTCGGTCATGGCCTTGTCTCCGCATCGCTTCCCGGGTGCACCGGCCCGACCCGCCCGGCCGCCGGGGCCCGGCCGCGGCCCGCCACACGGCGCACCGACCAACACATGGCCCGGCTGAAACCGATCCGCCACTCCCGACGGCTGACCGATCGAGCGACCGCTTGTCTCCGAGCGTCTGCAAGCCCGGCGCCAAGACTGGGGGTCTTGATGCGATCCCTAGGCGCCGGCCGCGCGACGGGTCAGCGCACGGCAGATGGGCTCGGCGAGGGGCCGGGGCGTGGGAAAGGAATCTGAGCGCGCTTTGCTCAGCCGGCGCGCAACCGCCCCGCAAATCGACTTACCCGCAGGCGGCGACGGCGCGGCGAGCCATGACCCCGACCAAGTGCGCACGATATTCGGCGCTCGCATGAATGTCGGAATTGAGCCCGTCTTCTTTTATCGTGATGTCTTTGATGGCGTCCGGGCTGAAATTTTGCGTCAGCGCCGCTTCCATCTCAGGGACGCGAAACACCACCGGCCCAGCACCGGTGACCGCGACCCGCACCGCGTTTGGAAAACGCGCGACAAACACGCCGACGATCGCATAACGCGAAGCGGGATTGCGGAATTTCTGGTAATTGGCGATTTGCAGCTTCGGAAACCGCACCGCGGTGACGATCTCCGCCGGTTCGAGTGCGGTCTCGAACATGCCGGTAAAGAAATTGTCGGCCGCGATTTCGCGCTTGGTCGTATGCACGGTGGCATTGAGAGCGACAAGCGCGGACGGGTAATCGGCCGCCGGATCGTTGTTCGAGATTGAGCCGCCGATCGTCCCGCGATTGCGTACCGCCGGGTCGCCGATCATGCCGGCCATGGCCGCCAGTGCCGGAAGGCCCTGTTTGACGACCGGCGAACGGTTGACTTCGGCATGTCGCGTCATCGCCCCGATCACGATCGCATCGCCGGCGTCGGTAATGCCGCGCAACGACGTGATCGCCGCCAGATCGATCAGATCCGACGGCCGCGCCAGACGCTGCTTTAGGGTCGGCAGCAGGGTCATGCCGCCGGCCAGCAGTTTCGCCTCGTCGTTGGCGGCGAGCAAATTGGCGATTTCGTCGAGGCTTGCGGGCTTGTGGTAATTGAATTCGTACATCGGATTTCTCCGGCTATCCGTCGTTCCCGCACCAGCGAGGGTGACGAACGATGAAGAGGAGCGGGATCATTTCAGCGGCCACCGCGGATTGCTACTCGGCGGCAAGCGGCGAGCGATGCTGCTGGATAACGCGCCACAGCTTTTCCGGGGTCGCCGGCATATCGACATGCCTGACGCCCAATGGTCGGAGCGCGTCGACGATCGCGTTGGTCAGCGCCGCCGGGGCGCCGATCGCACCGGCTTCACCGCACCCTTTGACGCCAAGCGGGTTGTGCGTGCATGGCGTCGCATGCGTCGACAACCGGAATGACGGCAGGTCATCGGCGCGAGGCATCGCATAATCATTGTAGGAGCCGGTCAGCAGCTGGCCGGTTGCCTTGTCGTAAACGCAACCCTCGAGGACCGCTTGGCCGATCCCCTGGGCGAGGCCGCCATGCACCTGGCCGGCGACGATCATCGGATTGATAATGTTCCCGAAATCGTCGGCCGCCGTAAAATTGACGATTTCGAGCCGGCCGGTTTCGGGATCGATCTCGACTTCGGCGACATAAGCGCCCGACGGAAAGGTGAAATTCTTGGGGTCGTAAAACGCGGTTTCGTCGAGACCGGGTTCAAGATCCTCCGGATAGTTGTGGGGCACATAGGCGGTCAGCGCCACCTCGCCCAGGGTTTTTGAGCGGTCGGTCCCGGCCACCGTGAACTTGCCGTCGGCAAACTCGATGTCGGCCTCGGCGGCTTCGAGCAGATGCGCGGCAATCTTTTTGCCCTTGGCAATGACCTTGTCCATCGCCTTGACGATCGCCGTACCGCCCACCGCCAGTGAACGCGAGCCGTTGGTTCCCATCCCATACGGGATTTTGGCGGTGTCGCCGTGGACGATCTCGACATTTTCGATCGGGATGCCGAGCCGGTCGGCGACAAGCTGGGAAAACGTCGTCTCGTGACCCTGGCCGTGGCTGTGCGAACCGGTCATCACCGTGACGCTGCCGGTTGGATGCACGCGGATCGCGGCACTCTCATAGAGCCCGGCTCGCGCGCCCAGCGACCCGACCACCGCCGACGGCGCGATCCCGCAGGCTTCGATATAGGTGGCGATGCCGATGCCGCGCAATTTGCCACGCGCCATCGCCGCCCGCCGCCGCTCTTCACAGCCGGCGTAATCGGCGGCGCTGGTCGCCATCTCCAAGGTCGTTTGGTAGTCGCCGCTGTCATATTGCAGCGCCACCGGCGTCTGATACGGAAAGGCGTCGGCCGGGATGAAATTGCGCCGGCGCAGTTCGGCCGGATCGATGCCGAGCTCGTCGGCGGCGAGATCGACAATGCGTTCAAGCAGGAACGTCGCTTCCGGCCGGCCGGCGCCGCGATAGGCGTCGACCGGTACGGTGTGGGTAAAGACCGCCTTGGTCTCGACATAGATCGCCGGGGTCGGATAGGTGCCGGCGAGCAAGGTGCCGTAGAGATAGGTCGGAATGCAGGGCGCGAAGGTGGACAGATAGGCGCCCATATTGGCGATAGTCGAGACTTTGAGAGCCAGGAACTTGGCGTCGGCGTCGAGCGCCAATTCGACATGGGTGACGTGGTCGCGGCCATGTGCGTCGGACATAAAGCTCTCCGAGCGCTCGGCCGTCCACTTGACCGGGCGGCGCAATTTGCCCGCCGCCCAGGTCACGATCGCTTCTTCGGCGTAGTGATAGATCTTGGAGCCGAACCCGCCACCGACATCCGGGGCGACGACGCGCAATTTCGCCTCCGGGATGTGCAGCACAAAGGCCCCCATCAAGAGGCGGATCACATGGGGGTTCTGGCTGGTTGTGAACAGTGTGTACTCGCCGGTGGCGCGGTAGAACTCGCCGATCGCCGCGCGCGGCTCCATCGCGTTCGGGACGAGCCGGTTATTGACGAGATCGAGCTTGACGATCCGCGCCGCGCGCGCGAAAGCGGCGTCAACCGCGGCCAGATCGCCGAGGCTCCAGTCATAGCACAGATTGCCCGGCACATCGCTGAACACCAGGGGCGCCGTCGGCTTTAGCGCCTCGGCCGGATCGACAACCGCCGGCTCTTCGCCGTAGTCGATTTCGACCAGATCGGCCGCCTCGCGGGCCTGGGCCAGCGTCTCGCCGATCACGACCGCGACCGGATCGCCGACATGGCGCACGCGGTCGATCGCGAGCGGCGGATGCGGCGGCTCTTTCATCGGCGAGCCATCCTTGGAGTGGACGAGCCAGCCGCAAGGCAGACCGCCGACGCCATCGGCCGCCATATCCTTGCCGGTGAAGACCGCGACAACCCCCGGTGCTTTGGCCGCCGCCGCGCTATCGATGCCATCGATCCGCGCATGCGCGTGCGGGCTGCGCAGAATGTAGGCATAGAGCTGGTTCGGGCGGTTGATGTCGTCGGTGTAGGTCCCTTGTCCGGTCAGAAAACGGTAATCCTCGCGCCGCCTGACCGGCGCCCCGACCGTCGTCATCGGCCCTACTCCGCCGCCGCCCCGTGAACATTGGCGGGCGGCGCCTCGCCGCGCATTACCGCGGCCCCTTCGAGGATCGCCAGCACGATGGTGTGGTAGCCGGTGCAGCGGCAGAGATTGCCTTCGAGATATTCACGGACCTCGCGCTCGGTCGGGTTCGGGTTGTTTTTGACGAGGTCGAGCGCGCTCATGACCATGCCCGGGGTACAGAACCCGCATTGCAGGGCGTGATTGTTGCGAAACGCCTCCTGCATCGGGTGCAGGGTGTCGCCGGTGGCGACGCCCTCGATCGTCAACACCGAGCGTCCCTCGGCCTGCAACGCCAGCAACGTGCAGGATTTGACCGCCTCGCCGTCGACATGGACGACGCAGGCGCCGCATTGGCTCGTGTCGCAGCCGACATGGGTGCCAGTCAGCCCGAGCTGCTCGCGCAACAGCTGCACCAACAGCGTACGGCCCTCGACGGTCGCGGACACCGGCCTGCCGTTCACGGTGAGGCTTACCGTCTTTTGCATCAAACAACCTCCCTCGATCTCTCGCGGGTAAGAACCCACGCCCGACCGCCGCGGCGGAGCGGAGTTTCGTGCCGCGCGCGGCGGCGGTCAAGGCGCTCGCATTGCTAGCGCGGGCCGCCCTTGCGCGTGAAAAAATAAAGCACCGCCCCGACGAAGGCGGTCAGACCGGTGACCCAGACCGCCGGCGACAACCGCCGGGTCGGCTTTTCCGAAGCCGCCTCCGGCTCGGTCTCGGCTTCCGCCGCGGCGGCATCGGAAGCCGGCGCGGCCGCTGGCGCTTGGCTCGCCTCCGGCGCGGGCGCCGTCGCCCCCGCCTCCGCGGGCGCCGCTTCGCCTGCTGCGCCCGCCGGCGTAATCGCCGCGACAAAGCGGCCAAAGAAATCTTCGGCCATCTTACGCGAGGTGACGTCGATCAACCGCGAGCCGATCTGCGCCAGCTTGCCGCCGACATTGGCCTCGACCGCATAGCGCAGCCGCGTCGCGTCGGCGCCGTCCTCGTCTAGATTGACCTTGGCGCTGCCGCGCGCAAAGCCGGCGACGCCGCCGCTGCCCTCGCCGGAAATCGTGTAGGCGCGAGGCGGGTCGAGATCGGAGAGGTTGACCTTGCCGCCAAAGGTCGCGCTGACCGGACCCACCTTGGCCACCACCTTGGCGGTGAATTCGGTGTCCGAGACCTTTTCGATTTCGCGGCATCCGGGGATCGCGAGTTTGAGGATTTCGGGATCGTTGAGCGCCTCCCAGACGCGCTGGCGCGGCGCCGGGATGTGAAATTCGCCGGTCATTTCCATCGGCATGTCCTTTCTTGCGTAGTCGGAAATTTGCGGCTCAGCCGCGCCGATTGCAACCTCCTCGCCGGAGCGCAACGACACGCGCGGGACGATGGAATAAACTGCCCCCGGGCACGGTCGGCACAGCATGAGGACAGAGCCCCAGGATGAGCTGGATCGCGGAGCGGCGGCAGCGCAGCCGGTTCGAAGCGGTGGTGCTGCCGCATCTCGACTCCGCCTATTCGCTGGCCCGGTGGTTGACGCGCAACGAGGCCGACGCCGCCGATGTCGTGCAGGAAGCCTGTCTGCGCGCGTTCCGGTATTTCGACAGCTACCGCGAGGGTGACGCCAAGAGCTGGCTGTTGAGGATCGTGCGGCGCACTTCCTACACTTGGCTCGAGCGCAACCGCCCGGCCGAACTCGTCGCGCTCGACGCGGCCGACGAAGCCGATGGGGCAGCGGCGGTTGATCGCATGCCGGGCGCCGCCGAGGGCGAAGCCCTGCTGATGAACCGCTCCGATTTGCGCCGCCTCGACCGGCTGATCGAGGCCCTGCCGATGCCGCTGCGCGAAGCGATAGTGCTGCGCGAACTGCATGAGCTCGGGTATCGCGAGATCGCCGAGATCACCGGTGTTCCGATCGGCACGGTCATGTCGCGACTGCACCGCGCGCGCAGCCTGTTGCGGCGGAACTGGGACGGAAAGGACGGGTGATGGAGTGCGCGGAGGCTCGTCTTCGGCTTGACGCTTATCTCGACGGCGAGCTGGCCGGCGATGACCGGGCGGCCTTGCGCGAGCATCTGGCAACCTGTCCCGACTGCGCCCCCGAATTGGCCGCACTCGAAGGCTTGCGCGACAGCATCCGCCGTTCGGCGCCGGCCTATCGGGCACCGCCGGCGCTGCGCGCGCAAATCCGCGCCGGGTTGCGGCGCGAGCGGACGGCAAACGCCGCCGGCGGATTGAGCGCCTCGGCCTGGGTCGCCTATGCGGCCTCGCTGTTGCTTGCGGTCGCGGTCGGCTCGGGCGGCACCTACCTCGTGCTGGGCGAGCGGCAGCAGGACACGCTTGCCGAGGAGGTCATCGACAGCCATCTGCGCTCGCTGCTGGCCGACCATCTGACCGATGTCGCCTCCTCCGACAAGCACACGGTCAAGCCGTGGTTTGCTGGCAAAACCGATTTGTCGCCGCCCGGGGTCGATTTGGCGGCGCAGGGCTTTCCGCTGGTCGGCGGCCGGCTCGACCTGATCGCCGGAAGGCCCGTACCGGCGCTCGTCTATCGCGCCGGCAAGCATGTGATCAACGTCTTCGTCCTGCCCAAGGCGCGCGGCGACGAACCCGAAACCGTGACCCGCCGGGGCTATAGCCTGCGTCACTGGGTCAGCGGCGACCTTGGCTATTGGGCGGTGTCCGACGCTGCCGCGGACGAGTTCGACAAGTTCGAACACGCGTTTCGTGCCGCGGTCGGCGGCTGAAGAGGGCGCTTGAAGCCGTCGTTACGGGCTAGCGCCCCGGCTCGGCCGCGCCGCCGGCTGCCGGCATCGGCAGCTCGCCGAGCGTGCGGATTTGTGCCTCCGGGGTGCCCGGCAGGCGTTCGGCCGCAGAGCCGCTCCGGTTGCACCACAGGGCGCGCATGCCGAAGGCCGAGGCCGCCCATGCGTCCCAACCATTTGACGAGACGAACAGGATGGCCCCAGCCTGAAGGCCGAGCCGGTCGCAAGCCAGCCGATAGACCCTCGGGTGCGGCTTGAAGACACCGACCTCTTCGACCGACAGCACATGGTCGAACTGTGCCCGGAGCCCGGCGTGATCGAGGGCGGCGGCGAGCATCGCCGGCGAGCCGTTTGACAGGATTGCGGTCGTGTGCCCGGCGGCGCGCAGCCGCTCCAGCACCGCCGGCACCTCGCGATAGGGGTCGAGCCTCAGGTAAAGCTGCATCAGCCGCTCGCGCAGCCCGTTCTGGGCGAGTTCCAGCGCGTCGAGGGCAAAATCGAGAGCCTCCCCGGTAACCTGCCAGAAATCGGCGTGGCGGCCTTGGACAGCGCGCAACCAGCTATATTGCAATTGCTTGTCGCGCCACAGGCTGGTGAGCCGCGCGGCCGTCTGTGCGCCGAGCGCCTCGGTGCAGCCCCGAGCCGCCGAAGCGACGTCGAACAGCGTGCCGTAAGCGTCAAAGACGAAAGCGCCAATCGCGTTCGGATCCGGGGCCATGGCTGCGGCTCAGTCGGGGCCGATCGCCGCGACGCGAGCCGGTTCACGACGACGCGGCTTGGGCCAGCGGGCGGCCACCAGCGGCAAGACCTCCTCGATCAGCCGGCGGGTTTGCGCCAGCATTTCGGCATCGCCCTTCGCGGCCGGGCGCAGGATGAATTTGGAAATTCCGGCTTCGACATAGCCGGCGATGCGCCCGACAATCGCTGCCGCGTCGCCGATTGCGAAATATTTGTGCGGGTCGCGCCCGGTGCGCCGGCGATAGGCCGCGAACAGCGCGTCGAGCCCCGGATCGTCGGGCGCGCCAAAGCGAAACGCAAATCCCGCGCCATAATGGTCGTCGTCGATCGGGCGGCCCGCGGCAAGCGCCGCCTCGCGGATCGCGGCGACGAGTGCGCCGATATCGTCCGGGGTTTCGCCACCGGCCTGCCAGCCGGTACCGAAACGCGCTGTCCGCCGGATCGCCGCCTCGCTCGACCCGCCGATCCACATCGGCAGATCGGGTTGCACCGGCCGCGGTCGGATCGAGGCGCCGTTGAGCCGGTAATGCACGCCTTCGAAATCGACCGAGTCTTCGCGCCACAACCGGCGGATGATTTCCAGCCCCTCATCGGTCTTACGTCCGCGCGTTTTGGTGTCGAGATTGAGCGCGCGCCATTCCGGTGCGAGCGGACTGCCGATGCCAAGGGCCGGCAGCAGCCGGCCGTCCGACAAAACGTCGATCGTCGCGCATTGTTTGGCGAGCAGGACCGGGTCGCGGAACGCCAGAGACAGCACGTTGACGCCGAATTTGAGCCGTCGCGTGCGGCCGGCGAGCGCCGCCATCACGCTCATACATTCGAGGATCGGCTCGCGACTGATCGTGCGATCGGTCTGCCACAGCGAGTCGACGCCGCCGGCCTCGCACAGATCGACCCAGCGCCAGAACCCGGCGACCGTGTCGAACGGGAATTCCATCAATCCAAGGCCGACCGCAACATTCCGAGGCATGCCGCCCTCCGAACAGAAAGGGGCCTCGACTCTATCGGCCTATGCCCCGGCGGGGCAACGCCGGGCGGCCCTGCGTCGGACCCGGCGCGATCAGCTCTTGGGCGGAACAACTTGGCCGCGGATTTCACCGGCCGGGTGGTCTTTCGTATGGATATTTATATACCATTCGCCGGCCGCAAATTGCTTTGCCTGCGCCGCCGTCAGGGTGGCCTTGCCGGTAATCGGGCTTGCCACCGCGGCTCCCTTTTTCGTCAGCCAGATCAGCACGGCGGCGTTTTTCCCCGGGCCGGCGGGGCCGTGGAAATGCGCCATCGTGGCCGGGCTCGACAGGCCGCTATAGGTGATCGACCAGGTCACCACCTGCGTTGCTGGGTCGTAGGTGAGATCGGCGGTGCCGGTGCCCGCGGTCTGGACTGGCGGTACCTGCTGCGCGCCGGACAACGCTACCGTGAACGACAACGGCGCCGCTTGCGCCGGCCGGCCCGGCGCCGCGACGCCGAGGAGGGCGGCGAGTGCGAACGCGGTCAAGCAGAATGCGAACCTCTTCATGGCGCCTCGCTCGAGATGTCAGGCTGCGCTTGGGTGCGCAGATCGCGGGCAAATATAAGCTCTTTGCGTGTTCGCGGCGACGCGACAGATTGGGATCCGGCAGCCCGGGTGCGGCTGGCCGCTCGGCACCGGTGGCGCACCAAGTCAATTGATTTAGGTCAGTGCAGAGTGATAACTGCTGGTGTTTCTTTTCAACATAAAACATGACTGGAGGCTACCGATGCGCGCCATGGACGTCATGACCACGCCGGTCATCACCGTAACTCCCGAAACGACCGTCCAGGAATTGGCCAAGCTGTTGTCTGAAAAAGGAATCAGCGGCGTTCCGGTGGTTGAAGACGGCGATCGTCTGGTCGGCATCGTCAGCGAAGGAGACCTTCTGCACCGCGCCGAAACCGGCACCGAGCGGCGCCGGCAACGGCGGCGGTCGTGGTGGCTCGACTCTCTTGCAGCTGATGAAGAAGCGGCCCGCGACTATGTCAAGGCGCATGGCCAGCGGGTGGCGGACATCATGAGCCGCGATCTGATCACCGTGTCCGACACCGCCGACCTCGCCGAGGTCGCCATGATCCTCGAAACCAATCGGATCAAGCGCGTGCCGGTGGTGCGCGACGGCAAGCTGGTTGGAATCATCAGCCGCTCCAATCTGGTTCGCGCCTTGGCCACGACCAGCAGCGCCCCGGCGATCGTCGCCGATGCCGACGACCGCACGATCCGCGAAAAGCTGATCAACGAATTACGCGGTCAGCGCTGGGCCAATATCTGGGCGGCCGACATCATGGTGCGCGACCGCGTGGTCCATGTATGGGTGGCCGACGACCAACCCGAAGCGGAAAAGCAGGCGCTGCGCATCGCCGCCGAAAACATTCCGGGGGTGCGTCGCGTCGAAGAACACATCGTCCCCGCCCCGATCATTCCGGCATTCTAGGGGCGCCGCCGGGCGGCGGCGGGCAGCGCCGGCCGACGAGGGGTCGATGGCGCACGAAGTCCGGCGGGTTTGCGTGATCGGCGCCGGCATTGTCGGCGTGTGCGCGGCGAGCTGGCTGCAGCGCGACGGGCACAAGGTCTCGATCATCGAAGCCGCCGAGCCCGGGCGTGGCGCATCCTACGGCAATGCCGGGGCGCTCAATGCCTCCTCGGTAACACCGGTGGCGATGCCCGGCATGTTGTGGAATGTGCCGCGCTGGCTCTTCGACCCGCTCGGACCGCTGTCGCTGCGCTGGCGTTATCTGCCCGTCATCCCCCCGTGGCTGGTGCGCTTTGTCCGCGCCGGAACGCCGGAAAAGGTCCGGGCCCAGGCCCGCGCCCTGCGGCCGCTGGTCGGCGCGACGCTCGAGGCCCTCTTTCCCCTCGCGCGCGACGCCGGGGCCGAAGACCTGATCCACCGCCTCGGCCACCTCTACGTCTACCGTACGAGGCAAGGACCGGAACGGGAGCGGCTCGCCTGGGAATTGCGCCGGGCCAATGGGGTCGAAGTCGACGCGTTCGACGCCGATGGGCTCCGCCAGCTCGAGCCCGCCTTGTCGCGCGACTATGTTTGCGGCCTGCTGGTCCGCGAGAACGGCCATGTTTCCAACCCTCTGGCTCTGGTGCAGCGCCTGCTGGCCCAGGTTCTGCGCCGCGGCGGCGAGATCGTCCATGCGCGCGCCCGAGGGTTTCGGCTCGACGGCCGGCGCCTTGTCGCCGTGCACACCGACCGCGGCGAGATCGCGGCCGACGCCGCGGTGATTTGTGCCGGCGCCTGGTCGAAGCCGCTCGCCAGGGCCTTGGGCGAGCGCATTCCGCTTGAGACCGAGCGCGGTTATCACCTGATGATCCGCGATCCCGAAATCACGCCGCGCATTCCGACGGCCGATGCAGAGGGCAAATTCGTCGCTACCCCGATGGATGAGGGGCTGCGTTTTGCCGGGACCGTCGAACTCGCCGGGCTCGAAGCTCCGCCCGACTGGCGGCGCGCCCGGGTGCTGCTCGAGCAAGGCCGCCGGATGTTGCCGGGGCTTGCCGCCGAGCACCCCGAAGAGCGTCTGTCGGTCTGGATGGGCCATCGCCCGAGCCTGCCCGACTCGTTGCCGGTGATCGGACCTTCGGCGGCCTCGCCCGACGTGGTCCACGCCTATGGCCACGGTCACGTTGGCCTGACGGCGGCGCCGATGACCGGGAAGATTGTCGCCGATCTGGTGGCCGGGCGCCCGCCCTCGATCCCGATCGCGGCGTTTGCGCCGACCCGCTTTGCTTGAGGCGGCGACCCGCGCCGGCCGGTTGCCTCAGTAGGGTGTGCCGTCGCGATGGACGAAGCGGCGGCTGCCGTCGGGCATCACCGCGCGGCCGATGTCGTCATCGGGATAGACGACCGTGTCGCCGGGCTCGCGGCTGCCGATTTCGAGATAGACAACGTCGAACATCGTCCGGTTCAGCAGGTGATGGGCGTTGCCGTCGCCCGCCTTGAACCCGGCGCACATGCCGGGAGCGAGTTGGGTCTCGCCGGCATTGGTGATCAGCACCGGCTCGCCTTCGAGGATGTAGATGAATTCGTCCTCGCGGGTATGGGTATGGCGCAGCGCCGAACTGCCGCCCGGCGGCAAACGGGTCAGATTGACCCCAAACTGGCTCAGCCCGAACAGGTCGCCGAGCGGCCGTCGCACCCGGCCGGCGACCCGGCTGGCAAAGGGTTCGGGGTAGCCCCGCCCCGGGGTTGCAATCGGCGCCGAGGCGGCGGCTATCGCCTCGATCTTGGCCGCTTCCACCATATCTCCTCCCGGTTTCGACGAGATCACCGCACGCGGCAAGCGGCGCCCCTTTTACCGCGGCAACAGGCTCGCGCCCATCAGGAATTCATCGATTGCCCGCGCGCATTGGCGGCCTTCGCGGATCGCCCATACCACCAGCGATTGGCCGCGGCGCATATCGCCGGCGGCAAACAATTTCGGGACCGAAGTGCGGTAATCGGCTGTGTTGGCGCGAACATTGCCGCGCGCATCGAGTTCGGCGCCGGATTGCTCGATCATGCCGCGCCGCACCGGACCGAGGAAACCCATGGCGAGCAGGACGAGATCGGTCTTCAGAACGAATTCGCTGCCCGGGATTTCGTGCATCGCAAAGCGGCCGTCGGGGCCTTTGCGCCAGTCGACGCGAACGCATTCGAGACCCACGACACGGCCGTTTTCCCCGATTGCCCGCTTGGTCAATACCGCCCAATCGCGTTCACAACCTTCTTCCTGCGACGACGAGGTGCGCAATTTCATCGGCCAGTCGGGCCAGGTCAAAGCTTTGTTCTCGCGCTCGGGCGGCTTGGGCAGGATTTCCAGCTGGGTGATCGACAAAGCGCGCTGGCGGGCGGC
>JAJPIH010000410.1 GCA_021324875.1 Alphaproteobacteria bacterium | reverse complement strand
GCGGTAGGCGCCGCCGCCGAGAAAGCACGGCGCCGAATTGGCGGCGAGGTTGCGCGCCGCCATCGCGCCGATCGCGCGTTCGACTTCGAGCTCGCTCTGTGCCAGAGGCAGATCGGCGAGGGGCGCGATGCGCGCTGTGGCCGGGACTTCGGCGAACAACTCGTCGATCGACGTTGCCCCGATCGTGTTCAACATCGCGGTGCGGTCAGCCGCGGTCAGCGGCAGGTAACGCATGCTCAGGCTTGCTCCTCGATAAACCGCCGATAGGCGGCTTCGTCCATCAACCCGTCGAGCTCGGCCGGGTCGGCGAGCCGCAGCTGCAAAAACCAGCCTTCGCCCATCGGGTCGGCATTGACCTTGGCCGGATCCTCGGCCAGCGCGGTGTTGACCGCCACCACCTCGCCCGAGACCGGGGCATAGACGTCGCTTGCCGCTTTGACCGATTCGACGACGGCAATCTCTTTGCCTTGCTCTACCCGGCGGCCGATTTCGGGCAATTCGACATAGACGACGTCGCCCAGTTGGGACTGGGCGTAGTCGCTAATGCCGACCGTGGCGAGGTCGCCATCGAGCCGGACCCATTCGTGGTCGGTCGTAAAGCGCGGTGCCGCCATTGCGAAACTCCTCCCGATCGGATCTAGCCAACCGCCGGCCCGTCACCGCCGGCTGATCGGGCTGGCGGCTGGCGGCGATAGCGGTGCGGAACAAAGGGCAAAGGAACAACCCGGCCGGGCCGGGCGGTGCCGCGCACCTCGAGCAGAACGGCGCTACCCGCTGCAGCATGAGCGGCTTCGACATAACCCATGGCGATCGGCGCACCGAGCGAGGGGCCGAAACCGCCGCTGGTGACCTGACCGATCCGCACGCCGTCCGTGTCGAGGATCGGGGTGCCCGCGCGCGCCGGGGCGCGGCCCTCCGGCCGGATGCCGACGCGCTTGCGCCGGGTACCGTGGGCGAGTTGGTCGAGCACAACCGCCTCTCCCGGAAACCCGCCGGTCCGGCGGCGCCGGGCGGCGATGGTCCAGGAAAGGTCGGCCTCGACCGGTGTGATGGTGGCGTCGATGTCCTGGCCGTAGAGGCACAACCCGGCCTCAAGGCGCAGTGAATCGCGGGCGCCGAGGCCGGCGGGCGCCACATCGGGCTCGGCGAGGAGCCGCTCGGCCAATGCCGCTGCGCCCTTTGCCGGCACCGAAATCTCGAACCCGTCCTCGCCGGTATAGCCCGATCGCGTGACCAGGCATTCTTGACCGGCGAGCGGCATTTCGAGGGCGCCCATAAACGCCAGTCCCACGGCCTCAGGCGCCAAACGCGCCAGGACCGCGGCCGCCAGCGGTCCTTGCAAGGCCAGCAACGCCCGATCTGCGAGCCTCTCGATCGCGATTTTCGGGTCGATCCGCGCCCGCAAATGGTCGAAATCGGCCTCGGCGGTCGCCGCATTGACGACAAGAAACAGGTTTTGCGCGTCGAGCCGGGTTACGGTCAGGTCGTCAACAATGCCGCCCGCCTCGTTCAACAGCAGCGTGTAGCGCACCCGCAGCGGCGGCAATCCGCAGATGTCGCCGGGGACGAGCCGTTCCAACGCGGCGCCGGCGTCGGCCCCGCCAAGGCGCAGCTGGCCCATATGCGAAACATCGAACAGCCCGGCTCGGCTGCGCGTGTGGAGATGCTCGGCGAGGATGCCGGCCGGATAGTGGACCGGCATTTCGTAACCGGCAAAGGCGACCATGCGCGCGCCGAGTGCGCGGTGCAACGGATAGAGCGGTGTGCGCTTGAGCGCTGGATGTTCGGCGGGCACCGACGCACCTCCGACAGAGAGCGGACGCGCTGCGCGTCCCCTGTGCCCCCTCTGTCGCGGACCCTGAGAGATTCACCGATCCCGTCGTCGCACGCGCGGCGGGGACGGCTTACTCCTTCGGTGAGCGGCAGGCGAGCCCGCCGCTGCTTTCCAGAGCGCCCTTCCGCCCGCGGTCCTTTTGCCTGAGAGTTTCCGGGGCGGTTGCTCCTTCGGCGCCGCGCTGCCCGGATTCCTCCGGGACCAGGCGACCTCTCCTGCGGGCGTGCGATCAGCTGGCCCTACCTACCACCGGCCGCCGGCCAAGACCAGCCGCTTTCGCGCGGCGGGGGTCGCTGCGGTGGCGCTCGGGCTAACCCGCCGGGCTTGCGCCGATCGGCAGCCCGGCCGTCTTCCATTCCGGAAACCCGTCTTCCAGGCGCCGTACCCGATACCCGTGTCGACGAAGCAAGGCGACCGCCTCGAACGAGAGGACGCACCAAGGACCGCGGCAATAAGCGACGATCTCTTCGTGCGACGGAAGCTCGGCCAAGCGCCTCTCTAGCTGTGCGAGCGGGATGTTGAGCGCGCCGGGCAAATGCACATGAGCGAATTCGTCTTCCGGGCGCACATCGAGAATCGTTGCCGTCCCGGAACGCAGGCGCTCGCGCAGTTCGTCGCGGGTCACCGGTTCGAGCTCATCGCGGGCACGGAAATAGGTCGCCATGACGCGCGCAATCTCCGCGCTGTTGCGCTCTCCGACCCGCGCAAGAGCGGAGAGCAGCCCGACCACCGCCTCCTCGCCCGTGAGCCGGTAATAGACCCGCTTGCCATCGCGGCGCCCCTCGACCAGTGCCGCGCGCCGCAGCAGCTGCAGATGCCGCGACGCATTAGCGAGGGAGAGGCTTGTGCGCGCCGCGAGATCCTCGACGCTGCGCTCGCCTTGTCCAAGCTGCTCGAGGAGCTCGAGGCGATGAGGATGGCCGAGTGCCTGCGCGATCTGCGCGAGGCTGGCGAAAACCCGGTGTTTGGGGCCGGGACTTGACATAACGGCTGATCTCACAATCATTCCGCATACTGATTGAATCATCTGCTTCGGTCACGTTCGGCAACTTTCGTCCCGGGAGGCTCGCGATGATCCTGCGCCAATTCTTACATCAGAAGTCGGTGGCGATCTCGTATCTGTTCGGCTGCGCCGGGCACGCATGCTGCGCGGTCGTCGATCCGGTTGGCGACATCCGACCATATCTTCGGGCGGCCGATGAGACGGGGATGAGGATTCGCTTTGTCATCGATACCCATGTTCACGCCGATCATCGATCCCCCGGGCGCAACCTCGCTCGCGAGGCCGACGCCCGGTATGTGTTGCATGCATCGGCCGACGTCACCTTTGCGACGCGTACGGTCGAGGATGGCGACCGCTTGCCGCTCGGCAACGTGGTCGTCGACGTCATGCACACGCCCGGTCACGCGCCGGAACATATCTGCCTCCTCGTCAGCGACCGCACCCGCGCGGATGAGCCGTGGTTCGTGTTGACCGGGCACACGCTGATGGCCGGCGATGTCGGGCGAACCGAACTGGCCACCGATGCAGCGAGCGGGGCGCTTACTCTATTTTTTAGCTTGCAGCGGTTGAAAGCCTTGCCCGATCACGTCGAGGTGCTGCCAGGAGCGTACGCCGGCTCGGCCTGTGGTCGCCGGCTGAGCGGCAAGCCCTTTTCGACGATCGGTTTCGAGCGGCGCCACAACGCGGCATTCAAGATCGACGCCGCCGATGAATTCGTCGGATTTATGCTGCAAGAGATCCCGCCCGTACCGGAAGGGGCCGCCGAACTGCGTGCTTGGAATAGTGGGGCAAGGCCGGAGGCGCGGTAGCGTCCGCCATGGCCGATGTCATGGATTCTATCGCACGCCCCGCTGGGGTGGCGCTCGGCATCCGTGCCAATCTAAACCAGTTTCTGTTGCTGATCCTGCTGAACGCATTTGTCGGCGGCATGGTCGGGATGGAACGCACCGTCGTGCCGCTGATCGGTTCGGAGACCTTTCACCTCGCCTCGGCGAGCATCGTCACCGGTTTCATCGTCAGCTTCGGCATCGTCAAGGGTTTGACCAATCTGATCTCCGGACAGCTGGCTGAGAGCTGGGGCCGCAAGCAGACGCTGGTTTTAGGCTGGCTGTTTGGGCTTCCCGTGCCGTTCATGATCATGTGGGCGCCGAACTGGTGGTGGGTCATCGCCGCCAACGCGCTACTCGGGATCGGTCAGGGCCTCTCCTGGTCGATGACGGTGCTGATGAAGATCGATCTTGTCGGCCCCAAAAGGCGCGGCTTGGCGATCGGCCTCAACGAGTTTGCCGGTTATTTTGCAGTCGGTCTGACCGCCTTTCTGACCGGTTGGATTGCCGTCCGCTACGGGTTACGCCCGGGCCCATTATACCTTGGCGTCGCTTATGCCGCTCTCGGCCTTGGGCTTGCCATTCTCGTCGTGCGCGATACGAGTGACCATGTTCGTTATGAGGTCAAGGCGCACGGCCATGGTGTCGCCGAGGCGCTTTGCTTCTGGGCCGTATTCCACCGCACCAGCTTCGGCGACCGGCGCCTCTTCGCCGCATGCCAAGCCGGGCTTGTCAACAATCTGAAGGACGGGATGGTCTGGGGGCTGTTTCCCCTGTTTTTTCTTGCGCACGGTCTCGG
>JAJPIH010000223.1 GCA_021324875.1 Alphaproteobacteria bacterium | reverse complement strand
TACAGCTATCTCTATCAGGGCACCGGCAATATCGGCGAGTGTCTCGCTTTCGGCCGCATCGCCGGGCGCAACGCGGCGGCGGAGACGCCATGGGACGGGGAATGATGGCGGCGGCGACGGCGTGACCGGCGAACGGGATCGGCCCGGCCGGGAGCGAACGAGAAAAGCAATGAGCGGCAATTGGCGGCGATGGCCGGCGGCGGTGGCGCTGCTCGCGGCGGGGCGCGGGCTCGGCGGCTGCTATTATTATGTCGGTAGCGGCGGCTACTATACCTACTTCCCGACCCCGTCGCCTTATCCCTACCCCTATCCACCGGCCGCCGCCCGTCCCAGCCCGCCGGCCGCGACCGCGCCGTCGCCCGCGAACCCGACCCCGAACCCGCCGATCGAGGAAACCCCGCTGCCGCCGCCCTCCTAAATCGGGGTTCGCGCCTCGATACAAAATCCCCGGGACGAGCCCGGGGATCAGACAAGAAGAGGCGGGTGGGGTTGAGGGCCGCCGCCCTTAGAAGGCGACGCGGAACTTGGCTTCGAGCGTGTTCTCTTTGCCCCGAAGATTGGCGACGACGAGGCGCTCGCCATGCATGTATTCGACACCAGCAGTAATGAACGCGACCGGGTTCCAGACCAGGTTGACGTAAGCGTTCCACAAGACTTTGTTGGCCGACGTCGCCGCGGTCGGCCCGATCAGCTGCGAGGAGATCTCCTGGCGACCGTAACCGGCGGCGATCGTCGAGCGCAGATTGGGCAGCCACCAATGCTGGTAGCCGCCATTGACGCTGAACGCAAACACCGGACTGAACAGAACATTCGATGCGGCCTTGCCGCCAGTGCAAGTCGGCGTGGGGGTGGCGCAGGCGGTCGTCACCGTGAAATTGGTTGCCACCGGGAACATCGTGTTCAGACCGCCGCTGGCATAGGTGCCGATCGCACTGCCGATGATCCCGCTGAACAAGAAGTCATCCTTGGGGCTCAGGCCGAACCAGTTGGGGTGCACATCGCCCGAGAAATGTCCGCCGCCGCCGACAAAGGTTTGGTTTATGAAGCCGCCATCGTGGAATGTCTGAAAGCGAAGAATGCCGGCCAGGTCGACATGCCCCCAGGGCTGGGCCCAATATGACGCGAAAGTGAGGCTCGGTACCTTTGTCGTTGTCGGGTTGGCCTGCGGACCGCCGGCGCCGGTGCACGGGACGCCGTTACAAATCGGACCCACCACCCCCTCCGGGGGAGTGGTCGTGCTCCCGGTCCCGCTCGCCGCCAGATCCGAGGTTTGGCCACCGCCCGGGGTCATCACCGAGGTAAACGGATCTTCGGCCGAAACGGAAAAGGCACTGCCATAGGGGCCGATCATCGTGTAGCGCACCTGCGGAATACGGTTGCCGCCGGTGCCGCCGATCGACCCGCCGAAGCTGATCGATTCGGTATCGGCATCGGCATCGGAGAAGTTTGACAGGGCCTGGCCGGCGAGAAACCCGCCCAAGGTGCCGTAGGCAAAACGCAGCCGCGGATGGATGCTGTCACCGCCGCCCTGCACGACGCTTTGGCAGCTGAAATTGTCGCACCCGGCCCAGTCAAACGAGAAGAAGGTCCGGGATTCGCCCCAGGCGGTCGGCGTGCGGGTCTCGATATCGATGCGGGTCTGCTGCGGGCTGAACTCCCAGATGCCGTTGTTGCGCGACGGATGGGCGTCGAGGGACGACGGCACGAAACCGAGGCCCGGGACAAAGCCCCCGGTCAGCGGCAACCCGTTCAACGTGCCGTTTTGGCCGGAGTTTGAGCCGTAATTGCTGCCGTTAACATTGCCGCCGCCATTGACAAAGAAGATGGTGGTGAAGTCGACAAAGCCGCCGACGCGCAACGAGGAATCGGTGCCGGGGATCAGAAACGAGCGCGGAAAGCTGCCGCCGCCGACCGGCCGGCCGGGCACCGGCCGGGTGCCCAAGGTCAACGCCGCACCACCCCCCTGCGTCCCCGCTGGCGGCGGAGCCTGCGCCTGGGCCTCGGCCAGCTGGTCGATGCGCTGCTGCAACAACTGCTGATTGGCGCGCAAATCCGCCAATTCGTCGGCAGAGGCACGGCTCCAACCAGCGAGCAACGCCACGCTCGCCGTCAGTCCCCCGATGACGGCCAACCTGCCCAGATTTTGCTTGGTGCTCATCGCGACCCCCGCCCGCCCTCGCCACTAAACAGGAAGTTGAGTGTGGCCAAGGGCCGTGACGACGCGCCATCCTTCGCAAGACGGGTTTTCGGCTGACTGACTTATTTACTTCATCATCTAAGGGTAATAAACATTAATGCCTTATTATATAGATTCTTTATTCTACATCGTTGGCGCTAAATCGTTTAAACTTAAAAATTGAATTAAACTTAAAGCCAGGGATGAGTGAGACCCAGGCGCGGCTCGATGTAAAGATGGACATAAGTGATGGAGGGTGACGGCAGCCCCCGTTGGCCGCCGGTCATGCAAATCGCCACCAATAAGCCTTCACTCGGAAAAGGCTCGCGAGCGCTCACGAGCCGGCGCGCGGCCGGCGGGGGCAGAGCAGAGCGGTCAGGCGCTGGTGGCCAGCACGCCGTGTCGCAGTGCGGCGGCGCCGGCGATCTCGCCGCAAACCAAATTCAAAGCGGCGCCGCATAAACATGCCGGCGTGCCTTTGCCCGGCGCCGGCCTGAGACGTCTTCTGTTAGTACTTCGCCCGACCTCGAGACCAGGCGTCAGTCGGCAAATTACCAACGAGAGGAGACCGGCTCGCGTTGTGCAAACCGGCCTCGCAAATGACCCTTTGCGTCGGATCTCGCCGGCTGTTTGCCTAGAAGGCGACGCGGAACTTGTAGATCAGCACATGCTCGTGGCCGTCAAGATTGGCGACGACGGTGCGGTGGCCGTACATGTACTCGACACCGGTGGTGACGAACGCGACCGGATTCCACACCAGATTGACGAAGGCGTTCCACAGGATCTTGTTCGTCGCAACCGCCTGCGTCGGCCCGATCAGTTGCGAGCTGACATTTTGCTGGGCATAACCGGCCGCGACCGTCGAGCGCAGATTTGGCGTCCACCAATGCTGATAGCCGCCATTGGTGCTAAAGGCGAATACCGGGCTGAACAGCACATTCGATGCCGCCATGCCACCTGTGCAGCCTGGCCTTGGGGTTGCGCAAGCGGTGGTGACGGTGAAGTTGGTTGCTACCGGGACCATTGTGTTCAGGCCGCCGCTCGCATATTCGCCGATGGCGTTGCCGGCGACAAAGCTCCAGAGGAAATCATCCTTGTTATAGCCCCACCAGCCAGGGTGCACATCGCCAGCGAAATGGCCACCGACACCGCTAAAGGTTTGATTGATGAACCCGCCATCGTGAAAGGTCTGAAACCGCAGCAAGCCGGCAAAGTCGACATGGCCCCAGGGCTGCGCCCAATAGGAGGCGAAGGTCAGACTAGGCGCCTTGGTCGTTGTGGGGTTGGCCTGTGGTCCGCCGGCACCGGTGCACGCGATGCCGTTGCATATCGGCCCGACCACCCCGGTCGGCGGGGTGGTCGAGTTTCCTGTCCCACTTAAGGCGAGGTCCGACGATTGCAGACCGCCCGGGGTGATGACGGCCGTCCACGGATTT
>JAJPIH010000268.1 GCA_021324875.1 Alphaproteobacteria bacterium | reverse complement strand
GGAGACGATCGCGCGCACCTGGCTGTAGTCGATGCCGAGCGTCTCTGCCGCCATCAGCGCCATCGACGCGCGCGAGCCGCCGATGTCGGGGCTGCCGGTCGCGACCGTGACCGTGCCGTCCTCGTTGATCTGCAGGCTGGCGCTTGATTCGCCGCCGCCATTAAACCAATAGCCCGAGGCCACGCCGCGTCCCTGGTTTGGTCCGAGCGGCGCCTTGTAGGCGGGATGGCTCAACAGCGCCTCGATCGTCTCGACATAGCCGCCATGGGCCATTTTGGGCCCGTAAATCATCGTCGTGCCCGGCCGTGCGGCGTTTTTCCGACGCAGCTCGAGCGGGTCCATGCCGATCTTTTTGGCCAAGATGTCGAGAACACTCTCGACGGCAAAAGCCGAGATTGGCGAGCCCGGCGCGCGGTAGGCGGCGGCCCGCGGCCGGTTTGACACGACGTCGTAGCCGACCGTGCGGGCATTGGGGATGTTGTACGGGGCAAAAGCGCACAGGCAGGCGTTCATGACCGGCGAGCCGGGGAAGGCGCCGGCCTGGAATTTGAAGACGCCGTCGGCGGCGGTGATCGTGCCGTCCTTTTTGACCCCGATCTTGACCCACATCGAGGCGCCCGAGGTCGGTCCGGTCGCCTTGAACACCTCCTCGCGGCTCATCACGATCTTGACCGGCCGGCCGGCTTTTTTCGACAGCGCCGCCGCGACCGGCTCCAGATAGACCGGGATCTTGCCGCCAAAACCGCCGCCAATTTCCGAAGCGGTCACGCGCAAATCGCCGACACTCATGCCGAGCAGCTTGGCGGTCATGGCCCGCACCCCGAAATGGCCCTGGGTTGCGGTCCAGATTTCGGTCTGGCCATCGGCATCGACCCGCGCCACGCAGGCATGCGGCTCGATATAGGCCTGGTGAACCGCGGCCGTCTTGAATTCCTTTTCGACGATGATGTCGGCTTCGCCGAAGCCTTTGGCGAGGTCGCCAATCGCAAATTCGAGGCGCTTGGCGACATTGGAAGGCTTGGTCGGCGCCGGTTCGACGCCGCGCGTGATCATGTCCTCGAACAACAGCGGGGCGCCGGGGGCCATCGCCTCGTCGACGTCGATTACATGCGGCAACACCTCATAATCGATGTCGAGCAGTGCCGCGGCTTCCTCGGCGGTGGCCTTGTCGATGGCGGCGATGGCGGCTACCGGATGGCCCTCATAAAGCGCCTTTTCGCGCGCCATCACATTGCGGGTGATGTGCCAGAAATTCTGCTGAACGCGTTCCGGCCCCTGATATTCGAATTTCTGGTCGGGAAAATCGGCCGCGGTCACCACCGCCTTGACACCCGGCAGCTTGAGCGCTTTTGACGCATCGATCGAGCGGATGCGGGCATGGGCATGGGGCGAACGAACGATCTTGCCGTAGAGCGCCCCGGCCATCGCGAGATCGGCCCCGTACATCGCCCGGCCGGTGACTTTGGGCACGCCGTCCGGACGGATCGGCCTTGTTCCCACCCACTTGAAGCGCGACGGTGCGACATCGTTCACGGCTGCTCTCCTGATCGCCCGTTAAGCCCGGTCATCGGGGCAAATCGTTACTTGCAGCGCGCGCAAATGCAAGCGCCGCGGCGCAGTTCAGATGGCGGCGGGGCGTTCAGTTGCCGGTTTGCGCCGCGGTGCCGCCGTCGCGCGCGGCGTCGCTGAGCAGGGCGCGGAACCAGGATTGTGCGGGATCGGCATCGGCGCGGCGGTGCCAGGCGATCGACACCGAGGTGGCGAAATCGATGGGCAACGGCGTGGTCACGATCGCCGCATGGGCGGCGATCTGCTCGGCAACGCGGCGCGGCAGCGTCGCGATCAGATCGGAGTTGGCAAGCGCCGCCGGCACCGCCAGGTAGGTGGCGACCAAGAGGGCGACGCGGCGTTTCAAGCCAAAATCGACAAGCACCCGGTCAAGGGCGCCGGTGGTCGTACCGCGCGGCGAGACCAGGCAATGATTTTGCGCCGCATAGGTTTCGAGCGACATCGGCTGACCGGCGACCGGATGGCCCCGGCGCGCAACGACCACAAAGGGGTCGCGCAACAGCACCGTCGCTTGGATATGCGGCGGCAGGCTGCCGAGATGCGCGACGGCGACGTCGATCGCGCCATGTTCAAGCTGCTCGACAATGCCGCGGCCGCTTGCCGGGACCAGGCGCAAGGTGGCGCCCGGCGCCTGGCGGGCAAATGCCTGGGCGAGCGGTCCGACGAGGGCGATCTCGGCATATTCGGCCATGCCGGCGGTAAAGGTCGCGGTGCTGGTGCCGGGGTCGAAGCCGGCGCTGAGACGCAGCGCCGCCGTGATATGCTCGATTGCCGCGCTTACCAGCGGGGCGATCTCCCGCGCCCGCGCGGTCGGCTCCATGCCGGTCGTGGCGCGCACAAACAATTCGTCGCCAAACGCGCCGCGCAGCCTGGCCAAAGCGTGGCTCATGGCGGGCTGCGACAGCCCGATGCGGGCTGCGGCGCGGGTCACCGCCCGCTCGGTCATCAGCGCGTCGAAGGGCTTCAGCAGGTTGAGGTCGAGCGCACGAATATCCATGTTCCGAATAGATAATATATAATCAATCGATTTGATAGATGCCCCGGCGGCTGCTATCCATCGCCCGATGACATTCTGAGAAGGAGCAGCGATGTCGCAAGATCAAGCGCCGCGCCTAAGCCATGTCGGGCTCTATGTCCACGACGTGCCGAAGATGATCGAGTTTTACACGAACGTCCTCGGCTTTGTTGTCAGCGACGGCGCCCCCGACGGTCGCATCACATTCCTGTCGCGCAACCCGAGCGATCATCACCAAGTCGTGCTGGTGCGCGGCCGCGCCACCGAACGCGACGTCCCGATGGTTCAACAAGTGTCGTTCAACATCGGCACCCTGGCCAATGTGCGCCGCGCCTACCGCAAGGTCGTTGAGGCCGGCTGCCAGGGGATTCGGCCGGTCAGTCACGGCAATGCCTGGTCGGTCTATTTCCAGGACCCGAGGGCAACCAGATCGAGATGTTCTGCGACACCCCCTGGTATGTGCGGCAGCCCTGCGGCTTCAAGATCGATCTCGACAAGAGCGAGGACGAGATCTACCGCGACACCGAGGCCTATTGCCGCGCTCAGCCCGGCTTCAAACCGATGGAAGAGAGGCGCGCCGAGATCAGCCGAAAGATTGCCGCGCAGCTCGAAACGGCGTGAGGATAAGGAGCAAACTCATGAGCGAAACCAGCAAGATCAGAGGCTATCACGCGCACGTCTATTATGATCCGGCGACCAAGCCGGTGGCGGCGCGGCTGCGCGAGACGATGCTCGGCAAATTCAAGGTCGAGCCCGGCGGCTTTAGCGACGAGCCCCGCGGTCCGCACCCGATTTCGCAATTCAACGTGATTTTTGAAACCACGGAATTCGAGAACATCGTGCCGTGGTTGATGCTGAACCGCGAAGGGCTCGATGTCCTGGTCCATCCGCTGACCGACAGCTCGTATGACGACCATAGCAAGAACGCGCTATGGCTTGGCACCCCGGTGCCGATGCGGCTCGAGGTTCTGCGTCCGCAATATAGTGAAAGCCTGCTGCCGGCCGCTCAGCGTACGGGAGCCTAAGGACAGCTCTTTGCCGGATCCGATGCGGCGGTGGCCGGCCGGCGCCGCGAGGAGGTACAAAACCGGCTAGCCCGACGCGGTCGTCGCCGCCGCGTCGTCGATGACCAGCTGCACCGCATCGCCTCCCCGCCAGCGATCGCGGCGGAGCTGACCGGCGACGTGAACCGCGGCGCCGCCGGTCGTGGCAAGAAAGCGGCCGAGCGGCGTCTGCGCGGCGCGGAAGGCGATCGACGGCAACCGCGCTCGACCCAACGGGTCGGCCAAGACACAGCGCATATGGCCGTCGCCGACCGGCTCGCAGCCCGTAACGCGCACGGTCGGAAACACGAAGCGCGGCTCCGGGTTGGCGGTCCCGAAGGGGGCCAATTGCTCGATCTGCCCCAGCAATTCCCCCTGCGCCGAGGCGACCGAGAGGGCGCCGTCGACGGTCAGTTCGGGGAACAGCCGCTCGCGGTCGAGACCGTCGCCGAGCCGTTCGGCGAGAAAGTCGCGCAACGCGGTGAGCCGGTCTGAAGCGACCGAAAAGCCGGCGGCCATCGCGTGACCGCCGCCGGCAAGCAACAGACCGGCTTGGCGAGCGGCGATGACCGCCGCGCCGAGCGGCGCGCCGGGCACGGAGCGGCCGGAACCGCGGCCGATCCCCTGCGCGATCGTGACAACGCAGGCCGGCCGTTCATAGCGCTCGCGCAGCCGGGCGGCGACGATCCCGATCACCCCGGGATGCCAGTCTGCGCCGGCGGCAAAGACCAAGGCCGGCGATTGCGGCTGGGCTTCGACCGCGGCGATCGCCTCGGCCAATGTGCGGGTCTCGATCTCGCGGCGCTCGCGGTTCAGCACTTCGAGCCGTTGCGCCAGTTCCGCCGCATCCGCCGGGTCGTCGGTCGCCAGCAGCCGCGCTCCGAGATCGGCCGCACCGACCCTGCCGCCGGCATTGACCCGCGGCCCAAGCGCAAAGCTGAGATGATAGGCGTCGAGCGCGTCGGCGAGACCGGCGCTGCGGGCGAGCGCGTCGAGCCCGGGATTGCCGCGCCGCGCCAGCACCTTGAGCCCCTGCGCGACAAAGGTCCGGTTGAGCCCGGTCAACGGGACGACATCGCATACGGTCCCGAGCGCAACCAGATCGAGCCAGCCGAGAAGATCGGGTTCGGGCCGCGAGCGGTACCATCCGGCAAGCCGCAGCGCGCGGTTGACCGCGACGACCAACAGAAACGCGACGCCGACCGCGGCGAGCGTTCCGTGCTCGCCCGCCTCGTCGAGCCGGTTCGGATTGACCACGGCATGGGCGAAAGGCAGCTGCGGCTCGGCGACATGATGGTCGATGACGATCACATCGAGCCCATGCCGCGCGGCTTCCCGCAACGGCTCGTAGGCGGCGGTGCCGCAATCGACGGTCAGCGCCACGGTGGCACCCTCGGCGCGCAGGCGCAGCAGGGCCGGGGTGTTCGGACCATAACCCTCGCGCAGGCGGTCGGGGACGTAGATCCGGCTGCGCGCGCCGACAGCGGCAAAAAATCGCGCCAGCAGCGCCGCGGAAGTGGCGCCGTCGACATCGTAATCGCCGAAAATGGCGATGGTTTCGTCGCGCCGGATGGCCGCAACAAGCCGCGCCACCGCTTCATTCATGTCGCGCAACCGGGACGGGTCGGGAAGTTGGTCGCGCAGCCGCGGCCGCAGATATAGCGGCGCCTCGTCGAGGCCGATGCCGCGCTGGACCAGCAATCTTCCGACCAGCTCGGGCAGCCCGAGACGCTGGGCCAACGCCGTCGCGTCGTCGCCCAGCCCGCGGCGCAGACGCCACCGCCGGCCGCAAACCGAATGCTCGACGCCGAACAACACTGCCCTTTGCTTATCGTCCACAGCGCATCCTTGCGCCGGCGCCAAGAGGCGGTCCAGCCCCGGGCGCAACCCCGCGCCAGGCCCGGCCTGCGCCGCACAGACCGGACGAGACTGCCATGAAAGAATAAAGAATCAGTGATCGATGGCGGCGCGGGTGGTCCCCGCCGGCGCGGCGCCGGATGTGCCGAGCGGCGTGCGGGGGATGGCGTTTATTGCGGCAGGGCTACACCAGGACCATCGGGGAAGCAGCGGAGGGCGGCACCGCCGGCGCGGCGCCGGTCCGTTGTCGCAATCCCGCGGCTCCCTTGCCGCCGGCTAGCGCGCCAATGCGGCAAAACTCGGTTTCCGGGTGAAGTCGTGACGCGCCTCGATGTGGCGAACGGTGCCGGTTTTGGAACGCATGACCACGGAATGGGTGAAAGCGCCGCCCGGGAAGCGGCGCACGCCGCGCAGCATCGAGCCGTTGGTTACCCCGGTTGCGGCGAACATGACGTCCCCGGCCGCCAGATCGAGCAGGCCGTATTTCCGGTCAAGATCGGTAATGCCGAGCCGATGAGCGCGCGACCGCTCGTCGTCGTTGCGGAACAACAGCCGGCCTTGCATTTGCCCGCCGATGCAGCGCAACGCCGCCGCCGCCAGCACGCCTTCCGGGGCGCCGCCGGAGCCGACATACATGTCGATGCCGGTTTCCGGGTCCGAGGTGGCGATCACGCCGCTGACATCGCCATCCGAGATCAGCGCGATGCGCGCACCGGCGGCGCGAACCTTGGCGATCAAATCGGCGTGGCGCGGTCGGTCGAGAATGCAGACGACCAGATCGGCAATTTCGGCCTTCTTGGCCCGGGCAAGATTTTTCAGATTGACCGCGGGATCCTCGTCGAGATCGACAATCTGGTCGGGCAAGCCGCCGCCGACCGCGATCTTGTCCATATACACGTCGGGGGCGTTGAGGAAATTGCCGGTATCGGCCATCGCGATCACCGACAGGGCGTTGGCCGCCCCTTTTGCGGTAATGGTCGTGCCCTCGAGCGGATCGAGGGCGATGTCGAGAGGCGGGCCGTCGCCGGTGCCGACCTTTTCGCCGATATAAAGCATCGGCGCCTCGTCGCGCTCGCCCTCGCCGATGACCACGGTGCCAGCGATCGCCAGGCTGTTGAGCGCTGCGCGCATCGCATCGACCGCGGCTTGGTCGGCTGCTTTTTCGTCGCCGCGCCCCATCAGCCGCGAGGCCGACAAGGCCGCCGCCTCGGTAACCCGCACCGCCTCCAGTGCCAGATTGCGGTCCATGCGTGAGGTCTCGGGCATGACGTTCCTCCTCGTCATTGGTCGGGCGATGATGATCGGAGCCCGCTCGATTATCAAACGGCTCGGCGCAAACCGCGGCGGCCGGATCGGGGTTGCCGATCGGAGCAACGCGTGCGCTTGCTCGATTCGATGGTCCTTCCCACAGCGACAGGCCGGCTTGGCGCGCGACCCTATGTCTCGGGCCGGGTCGCGTCAACCGTCGTACCTGTAATGCTGGGACGGGCAAGACCCGGTATACTTGGCTCGATTTGGGGGTGCTGGGTAGCGGCGAAGCGCAGGCCGGAGGAGGGGAGTTGTGAGAGCAAGTTTCACGGCTGCCTTGGCGATCGTCATTGCGGCTGCGCTGGGCGGCGCGCGACCGGCCGCGGCGGATGAGCCGTGCAACCCCGTGGACCGACTGAACTTTGTCTGCGGACCGCTCAATTCCGAGGATTTGGTGCAGGTCCCCGGCACCACCTGGATCATCGCCAGCGGCATGGATGGAGGGGCGGCCGGCCAGCGCGGCAGCCTGCACTGGATCGACAGCGTCGACAAGACCTGGGCGATTTTGTTCCCCGACGGCAACCCGCAGATGCGCTGGGATAAGGCGACCTACGGCGACTGCCCGGGTCCCCCCGATCTTTCGACATTCTCGGCGCATGGCATCAATCTGCGGCCGGGCGCCGGGGGGACAGATACGCTTTATGTGGTCAATCATGGCGGCCGCGAATCGATCGAGGTTTTTGCCCTCGACATGCGTGGTTCCGCACCTGCGGTGATCTGGACGGGGTGCGCGGTGATGCCGCCTCACACCTGGCCGAATGCGGTCGCGCCGCTGCCCGATGGCGGGTTTGTCGTCACCGACATGTTTGACCCGCAAGACCCGAAGGTGTCCGCCGAATTGGCGGCGGGAGCCGACACCGGTGCGGTCTATGAATGGCATCCGCACAAGGGCTTCGCGCTGCTCCCCGGCAGCCGGATGTCGGGCAATAACGGCATCGAAGTCTCGCCCGACGGGAAATGGGTGTATGTCGCCGCCTGGGGCGGCAAGGCGGTGGTTAGGCTGGCACGAGACGGCGGTGCCGCGCCGCGCCGCGATGTGTTGCCGGCCGGCTTTCTGGTCGACAATTTGCGGCGCGCCCCCGACGGCACGCTGGTCGTCGCCGGCCAAAATGTGCCGGCCAGCGACGTCTTTGCCTGCTTTCGCAGTCCGGCGCCGCGCTGCACCCAGCCTTGGCGTCTCGCCCGGTGGGACGTCAAGGCGATGAAGTTGCAGCCCTTGGCGAGCCAGCCCGGCAATCCAGAATTCGGCGATGCGACGGTCGGGTTGCAGATCGGCTCCGACATGTTCGTCGGCACCTTTCGCGGCGACCGCGTCGCCTATTTCTCGCTCAAATAGCCCGGCCGGCCGCGGCGCGGCGGCGGCCGCAAGTCGCGGCCGTGGTCCGGGGCGAGTGACCCGCGATCGGTCTTGCGCCGGTGACAGGCCCCAACGCGGCTGCTAGAACTCGCCGCCGCTGGACTCCTCGCAGGGAGGGAACGCCGATGGCCGGAAAGCCCTACATCATTGCGCTCGAAGAGCATTACCTCGATGCCGAGGTCAAACAACATTACACCGGGAGCGACGCCCGTCAGGCGCCGCGTGTGGCGGAGCGGCTTGAGGATGTCGGCCAAGGCCGCATCGCCGATATGGATGCCGCGGGCATCGATCTGCAGGTCCTGTCCCACGCCAATCCCGGCCTCCAGAAGATGGATGGCGACACCGCGATACGGCTGGCCCGCGCCGCCAATGACCGCCTTTACGAAACGGTGCGGGCGCATCCCGACCGGTTCGCCGCGTTTGCCGCGATCCCGACCCCGGCGCCTGCCGCCGCCGCCGACGAACTCGAGCGCGCCGTCACCCAACTCGGTTTCAAAGGGGCGCTGGTCAACGGACTGACCAACGGCTTGTTCCTCGACGACAAACGCTTCTGGCCGATTTTTGAACGAGCGGCCGCACTCGACGTGCCGCTCTACCTGCACCCGGCAATTCCGCACCCGGCGGTGGTCGAGGCGTATTACAAGGATTATGTCGACAAATTTCCGTCGCTATTGCGCGCCGCTTGGGGATTTACGGTCGAGACCGCAACCCAGGGGGTGAGGCTGGTGTTAAGCGGCGTGTTCGATGCCTATCCCAACCTTAAGATCATTATCGGCCATTTTGGCGAAGGACTGCCGTTCTTGTTGTGGCGGGTCAATATGGGGTTCGAACGCGATCGCCAGGGAAGCAAGAGCTTTCGCGACGCGTTCTGCGAGCATTTCTATGTCACGACCAGCGGGTTCTTCTCCGATGCGGCGCTGCTGCATTGCATGATGGAAATGGGCATCGACCGGATCATGTTCTCGGTCGACTATCCGTTTGTCGACAACGCCCCGGGCGCCGAATGGACCAAAACCCTGCCGCTATCACCCGAGGACAAGGAAAAGCTGCTTAACGGCAATGCGCGGCGCTTGCTGAAACTGTGAGTGTCGAGGCGATCCGGCCGCCCGGCGACCGCAGCAATCGGCGGCCGCACGGCGCCTCGGCCCTCGGTATCGCGGTGTTGCTGTTTGGCTTTGCGTTTTTGTACGCGCCGATTGCGCTGCTGATCATCTATTCCTTCAACGCATCGCGCTTGGTCACGGTGTGGGCCGGCTTTTCGACGCGTTGGTACGGCGCCCTGGTCCACGATGACCAGTTTCGCAGGGCGGCCGCCACCAGCCTCGAAGTCGCGGCGATGGCGGCCAGCTTGGCGCTGATCCTGGGCACGGCCGCCGGGTTTGCGATCGCCCGGTTTTCGCGGTTCCCGGGCCGCGGCCTGTTCGGCTTTGCGCTAATGGCGCCGCTGGTGGTTCCCGAGATCATCCTGGGGTTGTCGCTGCTGCTGTTTTTTGTCGCGTGCCAGGAATGGATCGGCTGGCCGGCCGAGCGCGGCGTCGTTACGATCACGATCGCCCATGCGACCTTCGCCACCGCCTTTGTCGCGGTACTGGTGCGCGCCCAGCTCGCCGGGTTTGATCGTTCGCTCGAGGAAGCCGCGCTCGATCTCGGCGCCCGGCCCTGGGGCGTGTTGGCACGGATCGTTCTGCCCGGGATCCGGCCGGCCCTGGTCTCCGGCTGGCTGCTTGCCTTCACCTTGTCGCTCGACGATCTGGTCGTTGCCAGCTTTGTGACCGGGCCATCGGCGACAACCTTGCCGATGGCGGTTTTTTCGAGCGTCCGGCTTGGCGTCAGCCCCGAGGTGAATGCGCTGGCGAGCGTGTTCCTAGCCGTCGTCTTTGTGCTGGTTGCCGCCGCGTTCGGCCTGGTGGCCCGCGCCGAGCGGCGCCGGCAGCCGGGCTAGTCGGCGCCGTCGAGCTCCGGGTAATGCCGGAAAATGCCGTGCTCGTTGAACGGGATGCGGCGCGGCGAGGCGAGGTAGGCGGCGATCCGCGGGCGCTGGGCGACCTGGTCGTGCACGGCGATCACCCGCGGATAATGCGGGGTCAGCGCCGCCATCCGTTGCGGGAAGGCATAGCGCAGACCGGTGACGATCTGGAACAAGGACAGATCGGGATAGGTCAGCTGGTTGCCGATCAGATGCCCGGCGGCGGCATTGCGCGCCAGCACCCTTTCGAAATAGCCGAGGTATTTGGGCATCCGTGCGCGGCGAAAATCCTCGGTACGGCGACGGGCTTCGGCGCGCTGGTCTTCGTAATAAAGGCTGCTTGCGATCGGGTGGTGGGTGTCGTGGATTTCGTCGACAAAATCGGCCAGCGTCAATTGCAGCTGATGCGCCCATAGCGCGCCGCCCTCGTCGCGCGGCGCCAGGCCGAGTTCGGCGCCGAGATAAAAAAGAATATTGGCGGTCTGCCCGATCACCAGATCGCCGGCCTTCAGAAACGGCGGGGCGAAGGCCGGCCTGGCGATGTCCTCGGCCTGCATCAGGCGCATCATCTCGGCCTCGCCACCCGGTCCGCGAGCGACGTCGACGTAATCGGCGCCGGCCTCTTCCAGGGCCAGCCGGATGAATTCGCCCCGCCCTTGGATCCCGCTCCAATAATAGAGTTCATAGCGCATCTCGCCCTCCCGCCTCGCTCAAGGGTGCGGCGTCGTTACCGGCGATCGCAGAACCGGTCAGGGCGCCATGCCCTTTTCCGCCAGCTCGTGCAGCGCCTTGTCGGTCTTGCTCTGGTCGAGCCCCATCGCCTTCATGATATGCGGCGCTTTGGTGTATTGGATATCGCGATATTCGACGACTTCGACGCGGTTGCCCCACGGGTCGAGGAAATCGAGAAATGGTCCCGGCAGCAGTTCACCGCCGGCCGCCGTGACGAGATCGCGGACCTGCGCGCGGTTGTCGACCACCAGGCCAAAATGCCGGCGCCGGTCACGCCCTGCACCCGGCGCTTGCATCAGATTGATGAACTGGTCGCCCAATTCGATAAAGGCGTTGCCCGGGCGTTTTGCCCGCAGGGTGAAATCGAAGATTTTGCCGTAAAAGGCGAGCGCCTCGTCGATGTCGCCGACCTCGAGTGCGACATGATTGATCCCGACGAGCCGCGGCTTGCCGCCGCTCGCCTCGCTGGTGGGAGCCTGTTCGGCCATGCTGCTCTCCCCGTTTTGGACAGTGTGCCGCCTGCTATATCGGGCGCCTCTTGGCCAGATCGATGGCGCCCGGCGAGAAATTTGCCCGCTGGGCGAGGCCATCGGGCGTGATCGCCGGTTGGCGTCGGAGGGGCAGGCGCTATAATCCGCGGCCCGATCCTGCCGGAGGCCATGCAATGTCCGTTGATCTGACCGTCGAAGGTGCGGTCGCGAAAATCGTCCTGAACCGACCCGACAAGTTGAACGCGCTCGATCTCGAAATGCGGCAGAGCTTGTCGGAGCATTTCGTCCGACTGCGCTATGACGAGACGGTCCGGGTGATTGTCGTGACCGGCGCGGGGCGGGGCTTTTGCTCGGGCGCCGATGTCGACCGCATGGCCGGACGTGATCATGACTTGCGCGCCGGCCGCGAACGGATGCAACAGGGCGCCCATACCTTTATTCGTGCTCTGCATGCGATCGAAAAGCCGACGATTGCCGCGGTGCGCGGCCCGGCGGTCGGCATCGGATGGAGTATCGCTTTGGCCTGCGATCTGGTTGTCGCATCCCAAACCGCGCGGTTTTCCCAGATCTTTCGCCGCATCGGTCTGGCCCCCGATGGCGGCGCGATCTGGTTTCTGACCCGGCGGCTGGGCATGGCCAAGGCCAAGGAATTGGTGTTTACCGCCCGGTTTGTCGAAGCCGAAGAGGCGCTGGCGCTCGGACTCGTCAATTATGTCGTCGCCGATGACGAGCTGATGGCCAAAACCGATGCGCTGGCCAGGGACTTGGCCGAAGCGCCGACTTTCGCCCTTGGCCTCGCCAAGAAATTGTTTCACGCCGCGGTCGGCCCGAGCCTCGACGACTATCTCGACATCGAAAGCCTGGTCCAGCCGCAATTGCATATGACCGCCGACAATGCCGAAGGCATCGCGGCGTTCCGGGAAAAGCGCGCCCCCAAATTTACCGGCCGCTGAGCGCGGCTGGCCTGTTGGCCGCGGGGCGAACGCCAACCGCAAGACCGGCGCACCCGATTGGATCGCGGCCCCGAGGCGCGGGCGCCGGAGCCGCCATTCCGATCGAGAGACCCCGCAGCGGGGGGCCGGAGGGCGGCGAGTTAGGGCTTGGGGCGCGGGGCGCGAGCCGCCGAACCCGCGCCCGATAGCCTTACGAGCCGTGTTTGGGATCGTCCCGGGGCGGCGGATCGCGGTCGAGCACCTCCTGGATGCGCTTCGGATCGACCCGAACCTCGACCCCGGCTCGCTCCTGCTGAATAAGCATCGGTGAGCGTGAATCGCGCTGGCCCCAGCCGCGATTCAACGCTTCCGAAAGTTCGGCCAGGGCGAGGTTCGCCATCCGCATCGGCACGTTAAAATCGCGTCCGAGCTGGGTGGCGAGGGTCATGTCTTTGTGCGCGAGCCTCAGCGCGAACGCCGCCGGTTCGTAAACGCCCGGCAGGAACTGGTCGATCAGCCCGTCGAAGGTCCGCCGCCGGCCGCTCGCCCCCTCGCGTACCGCCTCCCACAACGCCAGCGGCTCGACCCCGGCCTTGATCCCGACCGTGAACATCTCGGCGAGCGCGGTCTGAATGCAGTAGCCGGCACCGTTATGCACCAGCTTGGCGACCGATCCGGCGCCGATCGGCCCGATATAGCGCGCCTTGTCGCCCATCGCGTCGAGAACCGGCTTGTAGCGGTTGAAGATCTGCTCGTCCCCGCCGACCCACAGCGCCAATTTGCCGGTGCGCGCACCGCGCGGTCCGCCGCTGACCGGGAAATCGAGCATGTACACGTCACGCTCGGCAAAGGCGGCGTGGATGCGGCGGACAACCGTCGGGGAGTTGGTCGAAAGATCGAAATAGGCCTTGCCGCGGCTCATCCCGTTTAGGAGGCCCTGTTCGCCGAGCGCCACCTCCTCGACTTCGACCGGGCCCGGCAGCGAGGTGAAGACCACCTCGGCCGCCTCGCCGACCGCGCGCGGGTTGTCCGCCCATTGGGCGCCGGCGGCGAGGTAGGGCTCGGCCGCGGCCCGGCGCACATCATGCACAACCAATTCGTGCCCGGCCTTCTGCAGGTTCGCGGCCATGCCCGAACCCATTGTGCCGAGCCCGATAAATCCGATTTTCATGACAACCCTCCCCGAGGTCGTTCGGTTGCCGAGCGATCAGAGGACGTCTTTGGCGACCAGGGCGGCGGTCATGGCTGCCGGCCAGCCGGCGTAAAATGCCAGATGGGTGATGATTTCCCCGATCTCCTCTTTGGTGACGCCATTGTCGAGGGCGCGCTGCAGATGGCCAACCAACTGCTTTTCCCGACCGAGCGCGATCAAGGTCGCGCAGGTAATCAGGCTGCGATCCCGCTTTGACAGCTGCGGGCGTTCCCAGACGTCCCCGAACAGGACTTTCTCGCTGAGATCGATCAATTTGGGGACGACATGCCGAACCTGGTCGCGAGCCGAAGAGGGTTGCGACTGCGCCATGGTTATTCTCCTTGCTGCGGTTGAGCGGTTGCTTTCGCCGACAGCCTAGCACGCCGCCCGCAGCGCAAACCAGAGCCGCGCCACCCGCTTTCGCGAGGGCAGGGGCGCGCCGCGGACAAGCGTCGGCATCCGGGCGCTTGCCCCGACGGCGCCATCGGCTATGGCCGGGAAGGCGGATGAAACGGCGTGCGACCCGCGGCGGCCCGGCAAGCGCCGCAACCAGCGGTTTGGCTGATTTTTCGTCCGCTGTAAAATACAGCGAGTTTACAGCGAAAATCATCGCTGAGGTTGAATAGCCTCAATCGTCGACCCGCATCGCCGGTCCTCGGCGCAGCGCCCAAATGCCGCCGCCGAGGCTAGTCATGGCATCGGAAGACGCCGATTTTATGGACGATGATCAGGCGCTTTCGGTTGGCCCGGAGGAATGGACGAAATGGGCGCGCCGCGCCGCAATCGGGCATGCTGTAATTTGGGGTTGCGCCAAAATCGGTATCGCCAACGGGCAAACGCTCAGGCTCGAGGCGCGTTGGGCAGCGGGGCGATGTTCTGTCGACGGCGATTTTGGTTGGTGGGCGCTTCTCCCTTCGATAAGCTTTATGGACAGAACGGGAGGCGCTGTTGAATACAGCTGAACTTTTAAGAAAGTGCGCGCGGCTGCCCAGCCGCATGGCCTTGCTGCTCGGATTGGGCGCGGTTTCGGTCGGCGGCGCCGCGGCCAATGTTCCCGAGGCGCAGCCCGAAGGCGGCACGGCGGCAAGCGCGATCGGGGCGGTGACGGTGCGCGCCGAGGGCGGCCGGATCTATCTGCGCGAAGCCGGACGCGAGAGCGAATTGCGACTGGGCCCGACGCCGCAGCGCGAGCATCTGCTGCGCCTGCTCGAACCCCATGGCCGGGCCGGGGTCAGGCTCGAGGGCGATCCGCGGCTGATTATGTCGGGCGGCGGGGGCGCCGGCTTTACCCTGAGGGATTTGACCAAATCGCTGCCCGGTCGGCCCGCCCCGGATACCGCCAGCACGCCGCCGGCGAGCGTGCCGCAAGCCTCGCCAAAAAAAGAGCCGCAGCCGCGCGACCCTAGCCCGGCGGCCGCCAAAAAGGGTTGAGCGGCGCTTCGCCGAGCGCGGCGACGCTCGACAGCGCGCCCAAGGGCTTTCGCCGCGGCACCCATCGTCTCGTCTCGCCGGCGGCGACGCTGGCCCGGTTCCGGCCGTTGGCGGCGGCGATGGGCATCACCCGGCTGGGCAATATCACCGGGCTCGACCGGATCGGAATTCCGGTGGCGGTGGCGGTGCGGCCCAATTCGCGATCGGTCTCGGTCGCGCAAGGCAAGGGCCTCGAATTGCCGCAGTCGATGGCCTCGGCGCTGATGGAGGCGATTGAAGGTTTTCACGCCGAAGAGGTCGGCGACGGCCGGCGGGCACCCTATCGCGAACTTGCGGCCACGGATGCGGTTGTCGATCCGCGGGCCTTGTGCACGACCGGCAAGCCGTTCGATCCGGATGCCGCCATCGGTTGGACGGCAGGCTTTGACCTGTTGCGCGAAGAGCCTTGCTGGGTGCCGACCGAACTCGTTCATGCCGACTATACAAGGCCGCTCGACGGCTATTTCCCGGCGGGGTCGAACGGGCTGGCCTCGGGCAACCACCTGACCGAGGCGATCAGCGCCGCGCTGTGCGAACTGGTCGAGCGCGACGCGGTTGCGCTGTGGCGCGCCAGCGGCGTCGGCGCTCGGGCGCAGCGGGCGATCGACCGGCGCTCGATCGACGATCCCGACTGTCGCGAATTGCTGGCGAAATACGAGCGCGCCGGGATCGAGCCGCGGCTGTGGGATGTCACGACCGATATCGGCATCGCCGCCTTTGTCTGCGATATTCGCGATCCCGCACCGGGTGAGCCCGGCCGCTTGCGGCGCTTCCATGGCGCCGGCTGCCATCCCGACCGGGCGATCGCGCTGAGCCGGGCGCTGACCGAAGCGGCGCAGGCGCGGCTGACCTATATCGCCGGCATGCGCGACGATCTGTTGCCGGTGGAATATCAGGAGCCCGAAGGGGCCGACATTCTCGACGCGTTGATCGACGCGCTCGCCGCCGAGACCGCGCCGCGACAATTACGGGCGGTCGCGCGTTTTGCCTCGGACGATCTTGCCCGGGACCTCGCCTGGGAATTCGAGCGGCTGCGGGCGGCGGGGATTGGGCGGGTGGTCATGGTCGATCTGACCCGGGCCGATCTGGGGGTTCCGGTGGTTCGGGTCGTGATCCCCGGTCTCGAAGGCGATATCAAGCACCCCCATTACGTCCCCGGAGCGCGCGCGCGCCGGGCGGCGGGGCTCGCCTGATGGACAGCCCGGCCCAGCGCGCCATCATCTTCGCCGGGCCCTCGCTGCCGCCCGCCGCTCGTCCGAGCGACAGGGCGCTCGAATGGCGCCCGCCGGTGCGCCAGGGCGAGGTTTACGCGGCGGCGGTGACCGGCCCGGCGATCATCGGCATCGTCGACGGCTATTTCGAGGTGACCCCGAGCGTGTGGCACAAAGAGATCCTGTGGGCGATGAGCCGGGGCATCCATGTTTACGGCGCGGCCAGCATCGGCGCGTTGCGCGCCGCCGAACTGCACAATTTTGGCATGGTCGGGGTGGGCCGCATCTTCGCGATGTTTCGCGACGGCGTTCTCGCAGACGACGACGAGGTCGCGGTGCTGCACGGGCCCGAGGAGCTTGGCTATCCCGCGCTTACCGACGCAATGGTCAATATCCGTGCGACCCTCGAGGCGGCGCGCGCCGCCGCGATCATCGATGCGATGCTCGACGCCCGGCTCACCGCGATCGCCAAGTCGCTGTTTTACAAGGAGAGGAGCTGGGCGGCAGTGGTTCGGCGCGGTGCGGCCGGCGGCCTGCCCGCGGCGAGCCTCGCAGCGCTGACCGCATGGTTGGGCGGCCACACAATCGACCAGAAACGCGCCGACGCGTTGGCGATGGTCGCGCAGATCCGGCGCCATCTCGCCGGCGGTGTCGCGCCGCTGGCGGTCGACTATCGTTTCCACGCGACCGGCTACCATCACGCCGCGGCGCGGCGATAAATCGCCCGCCGGGTTCGGCGCATTACGAGAAGCAGCCGATCTTCCATGCCAGCCAAGATCCCGCGGGGACCGGAACCACGACATCCCGATTGATTTGCAAGAGCGTCAACCCCGACGGCCGGGCATTGACCAGCTGCTTCAACTCAAACGTCTCGACAAAATCCTCATTGGGCGAAAACGCGGCCAGCGCGCTGGCCCAATTTCCGGGGGCAAAGAGGCTATGCAAGCTGCCCGGCAGCCCGCCGACATATGAGCCTGCTTGCGACATGACGTCGCCAAATGCGACAAAGCGCGTCGTATTGGGGAAGGGCAGGGTAACCGCATTTCTTTGCCAATTGCCGGACGGGTAGAAGATCCCGCCGCAAAAATTGTTGGAGAAGCGGCCGCCTGGATTGTCGACGAAACTGTCAAACCAATAGACGTGCCCGAATTCATGCGCCAACACCGCGAGAGTGCTCATCGCGGAACTCTGGGCAAAGGAATCCGGCTTCACAGTTACCGAAACCGGATAAGGGCTGGCATTTCGCAAGTGAATGACCGTGTCGATGAACGCCGTGTAAAACAGCGAAAATGGCGGGGGACAGTAATGGGAGGGAGCACAGTTCCACTGATATGTTTTCGGGTTTTTCGAGTTGATATTATTCCACAAGCCGAGTGACAGACCGATATACCGCTTCCCCGGTGACGGGTTGGGCGGGTAAGTGCGCAGTCCCCAAGAATAGTCGGGGACCAGCGCGCCGGTGAGATTGCATGTGGTCGGGTCGGAGGGGTTCGTGCAGCCGCTGGGATCGATGAATATTCCGTCCAACCCGCAAAGCTTGTATTGGAAAGCGGGACTGGCGGCGGCGAAAGCGTTCTTCAGATCCGCCTGAACGTCGGGCGGAACAGACGGGCTCGAAGCCGCCATCGGGGTGGCGTTGGTCGCCGGCGCGAACGGCGTCGTAACAAAGTGCACGTCATTGAGCGCGCCGTTGGTGCAGACTTGCGCCAGGGCGGGCGGTGACGCGCCGCCGATCACGATCAGCGCGGCAGCGGCGATCAAAAATGCGATCAACTTCATTGAATATTCTCCCCGCCTCGCGCCTGCCGCCGGCGATCGCGCAGCCAAGCGTTGTTCTATATTGTCGTAAAACGAACGCTAAACGCTCCTATTATGCCTGTCAATTTTTTAATCTTTTAACGCCTGAACCGCACGCAGCCTGCCTTAACAATGCTTTGACGCGTCGCCTCCAACAGGTAATTTGACCAGGCCATGTCACGCGGGGTTCGCCATTATTGACGCGTCCGCCGCTCGGGTGCCGGTTTGGCGGAATGCGGCACAGCGATCATGTCTTTGATCGATCCTGTTTCACTTTAACGATTTGGCTCGAGGGGCGAGGCCAAACAGGGGCCGGCACCCGGCCGTTACTCTCGCGCCCCGGCCAAAAGCGTGATCGGTCGGTTGTCGGCCAACGCCACATGTGCGGCCTCGACGCGCCTCACCTCGTCGGACGCGCCGAGCGCTTTGAAGATCATCCCGGCCTCGTCGAGCCGTCGATGCGCCCCCGCGACGTCGGCAGCGGATTGGCGCAAGGCCGCGCTGGTGACAAGGGCGCGCGCCAGATCGTTGCGCGCGCCGATGCGGCCGAGAAGGTCGATAGCGCTCTCGATATGCGGCTCGGCGGCCAATCGGTCGTCCGCGCCGAGACAGACGCCGACCAGCCAATGGGCGATACCTTCGAATTGCCGGTAATCCATCAGCCGGCTGGTATTGAGCACAGCTTCGGCCAGGCTTTGGGCGGCGTCACGCGCGCCATCAAGCAGATGTCCCTCAGCGAGCCACAGCGCAAACCGCGCCTCGCCGTAACGCAAGCCGGACGCCGCAAACCAGGCCACGACCTCGCCGAGATCGGCAATACCGGGTGCGATCTGACCCAACCGGATCCTGCCGTAGCCGCGCATCCCGGCGGCCATGATCCGGTCAAACGGCAGCGGCGCGAGCGCCAACGCCTCGTCGCAATAACGCACGCCGATTTCGGGCTCGCCGCGCTGGATATACGTCCCGCCGAGACGCCATAACCCGACGATCCGCAACCGCGTATCTTTCAAGATCGCCGCATAGTCGAGGGCGCGCCGGCAATAATCCAGGCTTTTGTCCCAGTTGCCGAGGGCGATCGCCGCCGGGCTCAAATGCCACATCGTGCGGCAGGTCCACCACAGATTGCCCTGCCGTTCGAAGATCGCCAGGGCGTGCTCGCCGACCTCGACCGCCTCGCGCAGTCTTCCGCTAAAGAGGTTGATCTGGGCGAGGCAGGATTCGGCAAAAGCCGCCATGTCGTCAAAACCGGCCCCGGCCGCGACCGTGGCCGCCTCACGGCAGTGATGGGCGGCAATGTCGAGCCGTCCGCCGGTCAGGGTGTGCAAAAAGCCGCGCCAGTAATGCCAAGTGGCCCGGCGCCGCGGCTCGGCGGCCGCCGCGACAAGCGGCGAGATCCGGTCGAGCGCCGCCATATGCTCGGCATGCTGGCCGAGGGCGAATTTGACCTCGCCCTGTTTCAAGATGGCGTCGATGCGGCGCAGCCGGTTGGCCGCGCTGTCGGGGAGCCGGTCGAGGCGCGCCAGCGCATCCTCGAAATAGGCGAGGGCATCGGCATTGGCCCAGCGCCGCTGCGCCTTTTCGGCCGCCAGGATGGCGTAGTCGATGGCCTTTTCGGCGGTCTTGCTGCGCCCGAAATGAAGGGCGAGGAGTTCGGCGATCTCCTCGGCGCGGTCGCCATAGAGCCGCTCGAGCGCCTCTCCGACGGTGCGGTGATAGGCGCGGCGCTGGCGCTCGAGCAGGCTGCCATAGACGGTTTCCTGGGTCAGCGCGTGGCGGAACACGTAAATCGTGCCGTCGTCGTCGGGCCATTCGTCGAGAAATTCGAGCCGGCTCAACGCGCCCAAGGCGGTTTCGACCGGCGTCCCCGGCGGCGCCACGGCACGCAGCAGCCGGAGCGGACATTCATGTCCGGCGACCGCAGCGATCTGCAGGAGCTGCTTGGCCTCCTCGGGCAGCCGGTCGATGCGCGCCATCACCACTTCGTGGATCGTGTTGGGCACCATCAGATCGGCGGGCGCGTCGCCGGTGGCGCTCGCATGCAGGGCCAGCTCTTCAAGAAACAGCGGGTTGCCGTCGGCTTTGGCGACGATCTGCTCGGCCACCCGCCCGAGCTGCGGCGCGGCGCGCGCTTCGGGTGCGAGCACCGAATGCACCACCTGCAAGCTGTCGTCATTTGCCAGAGGCGACAGCGCGATCTGCAGCGCAAACGAGCGTTCGCCCCATGGCGGCCGGTAGCCGGGGCGATAGGTGGCGAGCAGCAGCAGCCGAGCATTGCTGAGGCTTTGGGCCAGAAAGCCGAGAAACTCTTCCGAGATCCTGTCGACCCAGTGCAGGTCTTCGAGCGCCAGAACCAGCGGCCGCACACGGCTGGCGCGCAGGCAGAGCTGGCGCAGGATCTCGAAGGCCTGGGTCTTGACCGCCTCCGGGTTGGACAAGGCGGGGGCGGTGCGCTCGCCCTCGACCTGGAGCAGCTGCAGCAGCACCGGGGCGGTCTCGGCGGGATCAAGGCCGGCGGTGCGCAGCGCCCGCGAGAGCTTTTCGGCCACCGTCGCGGGCGGGTCGGTCTCGGCGATGCCGCAATTGCTGCGCAGCGTGTCGAGCACCAGCAGATAGGGGATCTGGGTGCCGTAAGACAGGCACCTGCCGCCGACCCAATTCACCCGGCTGTCGTCCACTTCGCGGCGAAATTCGGCGAGCAGGCGCGATTTGCCGATGCCGGGCTCGCCGACGATCCCGACCGCCCGCCCATGCCCGTCCTCGAGCTGCGCAAATGTGGCGCGCAGCAGCTGACGCTCGCTGTCGCGGTCGACATAACGCGCGGTGCGTGAGGGGATGCGCTCGCGCAATCCCGAGCGGCGGTGCGAGACGTCGTGCAGACGATAGGCGACGACCGGCTGGGCGATGCCTTTCAAATTGAGGGCGCCGACCGGCTCGACCCGTACATAGTCGCGCGCCGCCCGGTAGGTCTCGTCGCTGATCAGAACCGAGCCGGGGGCGGCCTCCGCCTGCAGCCGTACCGCGACAATCGGCGTCTCGCCGATCACGGTGGGTTCGAGCCGTACACTCTCGGCAACCGGACCATAATAGACGAGCCCGGTGTCGATGCCGATGCGCACGTCGATCACGACGCCGCCGCGATCGGCAGCCCCCTCGGCGACGGCGCGCTGCACCGCCAGCGCCGCCAGCAAGGCGCGGCGGACATGGTCTTCCTCGGCCAGCGGCAACCCGAACAGGGCGAGAAAGCCGTCGCCCTGAAATTGGGCGATTGTCCCGCCATAGCGGCGCACCTCGGTGGCGCTGGCGTCAAGAAAGCGCTGCACGAGGTCGCGCATGGCCTCCGGGCCGAGGCGGGTGGTCAGCGGCGTCGATCCGACAATGTCACAATCGAGTACGGTGGCCAGCCGCATCTCGCCGCGCACGGTCGCCGGCGGCGCGGCCGCGGCGCCGTCGGGGGCGGAAGCGGGCTCGGCGGCGGGCGCCAACGGCGCGCCGCAGCGCTCGCAGAATTGGTGGGCCACCGGGTTGGCGGCGCCGCATCGTGGGCAGGCGCGCGCCAGCGCCGCGCCGCACTGGCCGCAGAATCTGCTGTCGGCCGCATTGTCGGCGCCGCAGCGAGGGCACCGCATCGGGGGTCTCCGAAGATAATGTGCGGGGCGGCGCATAAACCCCGGCTAAGGTAATCGCGACCCGGCCGCGCGACAAGCAAGGCCGATGGCGAATGCCCGATTGCACCTCTCGTCACGCTGGCCAAGGACGCGATCCACGAGCGGCCCGTCGCGCGCGACCGCCGCCGGGCCGCAGCGCGAATTGGGCGGGTGAATTGGGCGGGGCGGCGGTGGCCGGCGCGAAACGCGAACACTCCCGGCCTTGGAGGCGCGGGAGTGTCGGTTTGGGTGGTTGCGGGGGGAGGATTTGAACCTCCGACCTTCAGGTT
>JAJPIH010000342.1 GCA_021324875.1 Alphaproteobacteria bacterium | reverse complement strand
GCCGCGTCTGGCATGTTGCCGCGGCGACCGCTCGACAGATCGTCGAGCACGCGGACGGAATGCCCGTCGTCGATCAGCGCCTCGACAAGGTGAGAGCCGATAAAGCCTGCGCCGCCTGTCACCAGATAAAACGCCATTCAGCACCCTTTGTCAGCGGCCGGCGGAACCATGACCGGCCCATTTGCGCCTCGCCTTTTGGAGCTCCATTTCTTTCGGGAGGGTGGGGCCGCGCCGCATCTGACCCACCTCTATCAAAAAGCGCACAGCCGCCGGAATTTTCCCTGTAACGTCACCTTAACAAGCTTGGTTCCATTTCGTTTGGCGAGACTTCTCACAAACCTATACCTAACTCCGTTTTGCGATGCTGCAAAGCGGATTCAGAGTTAATATTTGATGAAACATGCGCGCAACCGCGCCTTTTACACGAGGCGGCGAAGGCTGCGACCATCGGCAGCACCCGAAAGGGCGCAAAGGGCGCGCGATGCGTTTGTTGGCGCTGTCCAACATCCACAAAGGGTTGCTTGACCGCCGCCGCCGATCCGAACACCCTTGCCCGCGACATCGCCGCGGGCAATCCCACCGCCAATCAAGATGCGTCGCGATCCGACATCAAGAACGCACCCAATCGGCCGGATGGCCCGGCCGCGACGTGCCGCATTCGCAACCCTGACCACGCTCGTCGGCTGTCTGACCTGGGCCACGGCCGGCCTTGCAGCGCAGCATTTCCAAGCCGATGACTGGATCACCGAATGCGCCGACGCACGCGTGGGTAGCGGTGGCAACTGTTCGATCATGGTGCCGTTCTGGGAAACGACCGATGGCGGCAGAGGCTCGTTCGCGCTGGTCGTCATGATCGAGACCGGCAATATCGGGATCGTCGGCAGCCCGCCGCCGGTCAAGGCGGTCGTGCGCGTCGACCGAAACCCGTCGGCAACCTGTCACGGGATGCGTTATTGCATCTTTCCGGCGCCGCAAGCGCTGGCGCTGATCAAACAGCTGGCGAATGCGAATTTGATCCTGATCGATGTTTACACCGCCAAATCCCAGTTCAGCTTTAGCCTCAGCCCCAAGGGATACCAGGCCGGGATCGCCCAGATCCGGGCCTGGGGCCATCCGTTGAACGGCGATTGAGAAGAGATTGCGACCCGGCGGGCGTCCCGTCACAGGCAGCCAAATACGACAAAAGGCAACATCAGCGGCAGCCAGCACAGCGCCGATAGCGCGAAAATCACCAGACCGGCCGTCACCGGCGGGAGCCTTTCGGCGGTCCCGGCCTGTCCCTGTTCGCTCTCGCCGTTCACCAGGATGTTTGCAGTCATCATCGGATGTCGATCTGGCGGTTTTCAATATCGGACACGATAAATAGAAGAGAGGCGATCCAATCACAATCACGATCGCTGCAAAAACATCTCTAATTTTGTCTATTATTAGGGCTGAATTAAGCGTCTCGGGTCGGGGCGCTGCCGCCGCCGCCGCCCGCGCGCGGCGCGAGGCCGGCGGCAAGCCGGTCGCCGATGCGGACGCTGGCTTTGCCGTCGCCATAGGGGTTGGCGATCCGGCTCATCGAACGATAGACCTGCGGGTCGTCGAGCAGGGCGGTCATCGCTTGGTAAAGCCGCTCCTCGTCGGTGCCGACCAGCCGGGCCAAGCCCAGCTCCATCGCCTCGGGACGCTCGGTTGTCTCGCGGGTCACCAGCACCGGCTTGCCAAAAGACGGCGCTTCCTCCTGGATGCCGCCGGAATCGGTCACGACAAACCAGCATCGATCAAGCAAATACACGAGCTCCGGATAATCGACCGGCTCGATCAGGCGGATATTGGGCCGCTCGGCAAGGGCGGCAAAGGCGCGCCGCACATTGGGGTTGGGATGAACCGGAAAGATGATCGCCACGTCAGGGCGTGTGGCGATGCGCCCGATCGTGCGCGCGACCCGTTCCAGGCCGCCGTCAAAACTTTCGCGGCGATGGCCGGTCATCAGCACCAGCCGGCGGCCGCTCAGCCCGCCCGGGAACGCCGCCGCCAACACCGCCTCGGCGCGGGTTCTGAGCTCGGCGCGGCATGCCAGCCGCTTTGCCATCCACAACAGTGCGTCGATCCCGGTATTGCCGGTGACCACGATCCGCTCATCGCCGATCCCCTCGCGCCGCAGCGCCGCGCGCGCCCGCTCGGTCGGCGCGAAGTGCAGATCGGCAAGACGGCCGACCAGCAGCCGGTTCACCTCCTCCGGCCAAGGCGCATAGATGTCGCCGGTGCGCAGCCCCGCCTCGACATGGGCGACCGGAATATGATGGTAGAAGGCGGCAAGCGCCCCGGCAAGAGTCGAGGTCGTATCGCCTTGCACGATGACCCGGTCGGCGCGCCATTCGTTGAGGACCTGGCTGACCCCGGACAGGATCGCGCCGGTCAGATAGGCAAGGTCCTGATCGGGGCGCATCACGGCAAGGTTCCAGTCGGGGCGCAATTCGAACAGGTCGAGGAATTGCGCCAGCAATTCGCGATGCTGCCCGGTCACACAAATTCGGCAGTCGAATTCCGCCCGCGCCGACAATTCGTGCACCAGCGGGGCGAGCTTGATCGCTTCCGGGCGGGTGCCGAAGACAAACAGCAGCTTCACGGGGCGGGCGCCGCCGGGCGATGGGTCAGCCCGGTCGCGTCGATGACCATGCGTCGCATCAATTCGTCGGGCGGAATGCGCCGAACGGCGAATGCGCAACCAGGATCGCGACGATGTCGGCTTCGCGCACCGCTTCGAGTGTGTCGCAGAATACGACATTGGGCATTTCACTGAGCGGCGCCGGCAGGGATTTGAGGTTCGGATCGGCGAGCAGAAGCCGACCGGTGCCGGCGCGCGCCAGCTCAAGCGCGATATCGAGCGCCGGGCTTTCGCGCAAATCGTCGACATCGGGTTTGTAGGTGAGACCCAGACAGGCGATGATCGGGTGCTTGAGGCGGTCGGCGCGTTCGCGGATCTGGGCGGCGACAAATTTCGGCTTGGCGTCGTTGACCTCGCGCGCGGTGCGGATCAGCCGCGCGCGCTCCGGCGCCGAGGCGACGATAAACCACGGGTCGACCGCGATGCAGTGCCCGCCGACCCCGGCTCCCGGCTGCAGGATCGACACCCGCGGGTGGCGATTGGCGAGCTCGATGACCCGCCACACATTCAGGCCGAGGGCGTCGCAGACCAGCGAGAGTTCGTTGGCAAAGGCGATATTGACGTCGCGATAAGCGTTTTCGACGAGTTTGACGAGTTCGGCGGTTTCGGCGTCGGTGCGAAACGGGGTGCCGCGCAGAAAGATGCGGTAGACCGCCTCGGCGCTTTCGGCGCAGGCTTCGGTCAGCCCGCCGATGATGCGGTCGTTTTCGATCAGCTCGCGCACCATGCGGCCCGGCAGCACCCGTTCCGGGCAATGGGCGACATGGATGTCGACGGCCTCGCTGCGCCCATCGCCGGGGAAGCGCAAATCCGGACGCTGCGCAGCCAGGCGCTGGGCAAGCCGGCGGGTCGCCCCGACCGGAGACGTCGATTCAAGGATCACGACATTGCCCGCCGCCAGCACCGGTGCAATTGCATCGGCGGCGGCCTCGATAAAACCGAGATCGGGCGAACGGTCGGGCTTGAACGGGGTTGGGACCGCGATGATGAAGGCATCGGCGGGTTCCGGGCGGGCGGTCGCACGCAATTTGCCGAGGGTCGTCGCGGCGCGCAGCAGCATGTCGAGATCCGGCTCGGGAAAATAGGCCTCGCCGGCATTGACCGCTGCGACCACCCGCGGGTTGACGTCGACGCCGATCACCTCGACACCGCGGCTGGCCAGCGTCGCGGCGGTCGGCAACCCGATATAGCCAAGGCCGACGACGCAGACGGTGTTGATCGTGGAATGCATCTGTTAAATCGTCGGGAACGCCGCCCTCGATGCGCATCGCGAAGTCTGGCGCGCGGCCGCAGCCTGCTCAGATAGCCGAGAGCATCCGAACTGGCAAGGCCCGACCGGCACCGATCGGCGCCGCCTCGCCTTGACCGCTCGGCGGGCGGCGCCAGGCTTTGCAAACGCTAGCGCCGCGTTGCTTAAAAATGGGTTTGGGCGCGCGGCGCAATTCACAAATGTAAACCTTGTTGCGCCGGCCCGCGCGCGCGGCGCCGACCGGCGGCGCCACAAGAAAGCCGCCCGCTGGGCGGCGGGCGGCTTTCCCATTCCGGCAAACGGCGCGCTTAGCCGTGTTGTGCGTGGTAATAGGTGTTGCGCAGCACCCGGCCGGGGAGCGCGCCGCTGTGCTTGCCGTCTTCCATCAACACTTCGCCGTTGACGATCGTGTAATGGATGCCGGCCGCCGGTTCCTTCATCCGCCAGCCCCCCGCCGGGAAGTCGTGGACGACGCTTTCCGGCAACGGACGCACCGTGTCGGGGTCGAAAATCACGATGTCGGCGGCCATGCCCGGGCGCAGCAAACCGCGATCGTAGATCCCGAGCGCCGAGGCCGAATCAAAGGTCAGCCGGCGCACCGCGTGTTCGAGGCTCATAATGTGCTTTTCGCGCACCCATTCGCCCAGCAGCCGGGTCGAGTATCCGTAGCCGCCATGGAACTGGACATGGGCGCCGCCATCCGACAGACCGACAATGGCGTTCGGATAGGTCAGGATCTTCGCCATCGCCTCGTCATCGACATTGTTTTCCGATTGCATGAAGCCGGTGTCGAGATTTTCTTCGACCACGAGGTCGAGGAAGGCGTCGATGATCCGCTTGTTCTGCTCCTGGGCGATCTGGGCGATGGTCTTGCCTTTGAGCCCCTGGTTCTTGGCCAGAACCGGTGTCTCGACCCACATATACTTGTACCATTCGCGCGAATAGCCGGCGGCCGGCACATTGATTTTGTGCTCGACCACTTCGTCATGCAGTTTCTGGCGCACCGCCGGGTCGGCATAGGCTTTCAGCTTGTCTTCGTCCGACGACAACAGGATCGGGTGCCAGGTCGGTGAGCCGCGGAACACCTGGCAGTTGCGCATCGTAAAGCTTTGCGTCGTGCGGTTCGGGCTGCACAGCGGATAGGCGCGGATGCCGGCCTTGGCCGTCTCCTCGACCCGCGCCATGTGCTGTTTCCAGGCGTCGGGCTCGCGCACGGTCTGGCCCAAATTGTTGTAGATGACGGTCCGGCCGGTCGCCTCGGCAAGCCGCGCCATCAGCCCGTCCTTCAATTCCGCGGCGCGGCCGCCACCCGACTGGATGATGCCGGTGCCCATTTCGCGCAACACGTCGGCGAGCGCGAAGATCTCCTTTTCGTCGGCCCACAGCGCCGGAATGTGGACGCCTTGCGGATCGTAATGGCCGCGGTTGCGCGATACCGAGAGGCCGAGCGCCCCGCCCTTGAGGCCGTCACGCACGACCTCGCGCATCTTTTCGATTTCGGCATCGCTCGCGGTGCGGCCCTGGGCCTCGTCGCCCATTACATAATAACGCACCGTCG
>JAJPIH010000443.1 GCA_021324875.1 Alphaproteobacteria bacterium | reverse complement strand
GGCGATGTCGGCGGTTCGCGGAGCCGGATCATGATTCGGATCACGGTCAATGGCGTCGCGAGCGAGGTCGCGGCGACGACGGTTGGCGAGCTGATGGTGACGTGCGGGATCGATCCGAAGGCGCGGTTTGTCGCGGTCGCTGTCAATGGTGTGGTCGTGCGGCGCGACGAGTGGGGCGAGGTGGGGCTCAGGGCGGGCGATGCGGTTGAGATCGTGCGTCGCTTGCAAGGCGGTTAAGCGCCATGACAGGCCCCTGTCCGAACCTTGCAGCTGGGCCGTGCCGTCTTCTACCGGGCGGTCGCGCGTTTTGGGGTGAGCAAGCCTTCGCGCCGACGAAATAGGCGATCAGAAACAGGAATATCGGGATGGATGACGACCCTTTCGTGATCGCGGGCACAACCCTTTCTTCCCGCCTATTTGTCGGCAGCGCTCGCTATCCGAACCAGCAGGTCATGCTCGAGGCAATGGCGGCGAGCGAGCCCTGCATGGTGACCATGTCGATCCGGCGCATCAGCCTGGAGGGCTATGCCGAAAGCCTCGTCGATCTGCTCGGCGACCGATACCGCATTCTGCCTAATACTGCCGGTTGCGTGACGGCGCGCGATGCGGTGCTGACCGCCGAGCTGGCGCGCGAGGCGCTCGGCACCAACTGGATCAAGCTGGAGCTGATCGGCGATCGCGACCTGTTGTATCCCGATGTCGAGCAGCTCGTGCACGCGGCCGACGAGTTGGTGCGCAAAGGCTTTGTCGTATTGCCTTATTGCAACGAGGATCCGGTCTCGTGTCAGAAGCTGGCCGATGTCGGCTGTGCCGCGGTCATGCCCTTGGGGTCCTTGATCGGGTCCGGGCGCGGTGTGGCCAACCCCGCCGCGATCGAGCTGATCTGCAATCGCAGCCCGGTGCCGGTGGTGCTGGACGCCGGGATCGGCACGGCCTCGGATGCGGCGCTGGCGCTGGAATTGGGGTGTGACGCGGTCATGGTCGACACCGCGATTGCGAAGGCGCACGACCCGGTCAAGATGGCGGCTGCGATGAAAGCGGCGGTTGTTGCCGGGCGACTGGCGCGGCTGGCCGGACGCATCCCGAAAAAGACCTTTGCCGAACCGTCGAGCCCGCAGCTCGGGTTGATCGGTACCTGAACCGCGGCGCTTCCGGTCTTGATGGCGGCTTTCCCGGCCGCCGGTGGCGCGGCAGCGGCGCGCGCCTTTGACAATTCTATCCGCGCCGCCCACATCAAATGGGCCAGACGGCCGGGCGGCCGCTCTTTGCTATGGCGAGGAGAGGAAAGTCCGGGCTCCACGGAGGTGCGGTGCCGGGTAACGCCCGGCGGGGGAGACCCCAGGGAAAGTGCCACAGAAAGCACACCGCCGCGTCCGTTTCGGAAAACCCGACGGGCGGCAAGGGTGAAACGGTGCGGTAAGAGCGCACCGCGTCGCCGGCAACGGCGGCGGCACGGCAAACCCCACCGGGAGCAAGACCAAATAGGGGCGACGGGTGGGACGCGTGGCTGGACCACGCGATCGCACCAGGCGGGCCTCCGCGCCGCCGCCCGGGTCGGTCGCAAGAGGCGCCCGGCGACGGGCGTCCCAGATGAATGGCCGCCACCGTCGAACGTAGCCGTGGACGGCTTCGCCTCGGCGGGACAGAACCCGGCTTACACGCCGTCTGGCATTTTTGTCCTCGCCCCACCCGTTGCCTTCTCCGGGGCCGGGCCGATGCGGGTGCGACGGGCTTCGACCCGGTGGTGGACGATTTCGCGGATGAAGCCGGGATAAGAATGAATTCCGGGGGACAACCCTGTGCAAAGCGGGCGCGCCGCTTGCGTCATGGCGGCGGGGGACTAGCCTGCGACCGTGGCCGATACCGGCGTTGCGCCCGCGGGGCAATGGCCGGTTTGGAGACGGCGGGCTTGTAGCCGGCCCGCGCGCCACATGCCGGGGGGAGAAACGGGCGATCCATGCGATCGCCCGTTTTGCGTTCTCTAGAATTGGGTTGGCGGGGGCTGAGACTTTAGCCGGCCTGCGCCGCCGGATCCATTCGACACGGGCAGAACGCGCCCAATGTGGCCGCCCCCGCGCTGACCGTGCCCGCGGTCGCGCAAAAACCGCCATCCCGGCACAGAGAGATTGCCCCAATCGCCATTCTTATGGCAATCTTTCGCCATTCTTATACATGGGAGGCTCATGCCGCGCGACGCCAATCCCCTCAAAACCGAGCAGATCACGCTCTCGGTCAATGCTCAGACCATTTGGTATCTCGACCGCCTGGTCGAAACGGGGCTCTATGGCAATAACCGCACCGAGGCGGCGCGCGTCGCCCTCTACGATCACTGCAAGCTGCTGATAAGTCAGGGAGCCCTTGAAATGGTGCCGCGGCTGCGGGCGACCGACATCCAACCGCTGTCGTAACATCCGATGCCTGGAGACGGGGAATAGCCGAGGTCAGCTGACCTGCCCAGGCCGCCGTCCGACCCAGGATCCTTGACGCCAAGCCAATCTTCGCGGAACACGGCCTTTACCACACATGACCAGACTATATGCAGTGTCGGGCAAGGTAGCGGCCACAATCTATAAAATTGCAGGTTTTATTTTGATAAGCGTGTTGACACCCAAAATTTCCCATGATATCCCATGTTCACCCATGGACGGGTGCGGCCGATGGGGGGAAACTCGGCGGCACCTATCGGGCGCCCCTTGCCGAGCGTCCGTGGGCGCGCGTTGGGGGAAAAAGTGGCATGTTTTTGTCCACTTACGTGAACAAGGTCGACCGCAAGGGGCGAGTTTCAGTGCCGGCGACCTTTCGCGCCTCGCTTGCCGCCGAGACCCAACGGTTTCCCGGGGTCATCGTTTTTCCCTCCTACAAATATCCGGCACTCGAGGCCAACAGCATCGAATGGATGGAGGAATTGGCGCGGCGTCTCGATACCCTCGACAAATTCTCGGACGAGCACGAAAACCTCGAAATGCTGTTTGCCTCGTCGCGCGAGTTGCCGTTCGACAGCGAGGGACGGATCATGCTGCCGCCTGAGTTGGCCGAGCATGCCGGGATCACCGACGCCGTCGCGTTTGTCGGGGTCGGGCGAAATTTTCAGCTTTGGTCGCCGCCGCGCTTTGCCGATCATGCCGCGAATTTGCGCGAGCGGGCCCGCCAACAAGGTACCCGCATCCCGGCGTTTGCGGCCGCACTTGATCGGCGTCGCGAATGACCCGGCAAGAGCCGTTCGCCATGCCTGCGTTTGTGCCGCGGGTGCAGCCGGCGGCAGCTTCGCCGGCCCACCTGCCGGTCATGCTCGCGGCGGCGGTCGAGTTGCTGGCGCCGAGCGCCGGCACTGTCTATGTCGACGCGACCTTTGGTGGCGGCGGCTATACCCGGGCGCTGCTCGAGGCCGCTGATTGCCGGGTCGTTTCCATCGACCGCGATCCCGATGCGATTGCGCGTGGGCGTGTGATGGCGCGCGGCTTTCCCGGACGCGTGGAACTGGTCGAAGGCCGTTTCGGCGACATGGAGCGATTGCTGCGCCAGGTCGGGCTCGGGTTTGTCTCCGGCGTCGTGTTCGATCTCGGGGTCTC
>JAJPIH010000453.1 GCA_021324875.1 Alphaproteobacteria bacterium | reverse complement strand
TATCCGCAGATCGAGACCAAGCTGACGGTGCGCGGGCGGGATCGCGACGATATCGAACAGAAGCTCGCGCCGATCGTCGCGGAGGTGCGCAAGCGGCTCGGCAATTTCATCCTCGCCGAAGACGACGAGACCCTCGAAGGCGTGGTGCTGAAGGCGTTGGCCGCGCGCGGCGGCTCGCTCGCAGTCGTCGAGACCTATACGGGCGGGCAGATCGCCGCGCGCATCGCGCCATTGCCGGGAGCCGAGAGCGTATTCCGCCGCGGGCTGGTGATCCGCGACCCGGCCGGAATCGCCGCCGCCCTCGATGTCGACGCCGCGCTCCCCGGCGGCGAGATCACGCGCGAGACCGCCGCGGCGGTGGCCGAAGCGGCGCGCCGCGGAGCCGGCGCCAGCCACGGATTGGCGGTGCTGGTGGAAACTGACGACGGCCCCGATCGCATCGATTTCGGCGGCAGTATTCATCTTGCGATCAGCGACGGCGCGCGTGTCGAGACGCGGCGCGCGCGGATTTACGGCGGGCGCGAATGGCTGCGGCTGGGTGCCGTGGAGCTTGGGCTGGATTGCCTGCGTCGCTATTTGCACGGGTTGCCGGTGACCGAGCGCACCGATTTCGAGCGCAGCGAACAGCGCTGAACAACGCCCTCGACCGCCACGGCCGCGGGCGGGAGCTTGGGCAGCCGCACCCCGGTTCAACGCGAGCGCTGTTAAACAAGGCTGGGGCGGGGCCAAATGGGCAGCGGCGCGACCGCCTCGGACAGCTGGACCCGTCGATCGCCCGGGCTTCGGATTGACTCATCCCCAATCCTTGGGTATCTGTCGGCGGCGGGTTCGTCCGACATGCGCGCGGCCCGCTCCCTGGCGACGGACGGCGAGATTTTTACGGGGCTGGGATGCGGCGCCGGGAGTGGGTTCGACATGGATAGGCGCGAGCTTTCCGGGCCGGCCGCTGTTGTTGGCGGCGCCGTCATCCTCCGCGGGTGGAGGCGCGAGCGCGGTCGCCGCCGCCGGATGCGGCAAGCCTCCTGGCCGGACGGCCGCTATTTTCGACTGACGCGGTTTCGTTGCGGGGCTGGTAACCGGTTATGGCGCTAGGATCGGCCCCGTTCTTTATCGTCGGTTCCGGGCGTTCGGGGACGACGCTGCTGCGCATGATCCTCGCGTCGCATTCGCGTCTGACGATTCCGCCGGAAACGTGGTTCTTGCTGCCGCTGCTGCAGCGCCTTGACCCGGTTCGCCCGCTGACCAAAGCCGAACTCGAATTCGCCGTAAACACGGTTATCCATCATTACCGCTGGCCGGATATGAAGTTGCCGGCGGCCGAATTCCGCCAGCGCGTTGATCGGCTGCAACAAGCCTCGCTGCGCGAGGTCGTGGAGGTCATCTATCGGGACCATACCGCGCGGGAAAACGAACCGCGTTGGGGCGATAAAACACCCGGTTATATCGAGATTGTGCCGCAACTTCTGAGGATGTTTCCGGGGTCAAAGTTCATCTATTTGTGCCGCGACGGGCGTGACGTGGCCAAATCGTTTCAGCGGCAGGGCTGGTACGGGCCTTGGTTGCATCACAATTTCCGCGAGTGGAGCGAGGCGTCGGACTGGCGAGCCCGCTGGGACAAAGCCGAATACAATAATCATCTATTGGATGTGCATTATGAGGATTTGGTGCTCGATACCGATCGGGTCGTGCACCGTATCTGTGATTTTCTCGATGAGCCGTTCGAACCGCAAATGCTGGCGTGGCAGTCACGGGTCGACGATTAGGTGCCGGCGCGTGAAATGGTCATCCACGGCAAGTTGAGGCGGGCGCCGCTCGAAGCGGATGTCGGGCGGTGGCGGCGGGAGATGACGGTCCGTGAGCAACTGGGTTCCGAGGCGTTTATCGGCACCCGCCTCGAGCGGTCGGGGTATCCGCGCCGGTTCGAGAGCCGGCTGTGGCGGCCGGCGTTTCCACTGGTCCGTTGTGGCTGTATCGCGTTTTCGGCCGCCGCCTTTGTGACCTCGCGTCTCCTGCGACCCTTGCGCTGGCTCGGGCTGCGCCGCCCCGCCGCGCTGTGAGCGGCTCGGAGCGCCGGCGATGCGCCATGTGCTGCTGATCAGCTATACGTTTCCACCCGAAAATGTCCCGGCCGCCGCCCGCGCCGGCCAGCTGTTTAAATTCCTCCCGGATTACGGATACCAGCCGGTTGTCGTCGCCGCGCCGCTTGCCGGATGGGGGAAAGACGACCCAAGCGTTCATCGCGTTCCGGCCGGCAACGGTCGCATGACCTCCTCGCTCGCCGCAACGGCTGCGCGCTGGGCCGCCCGTTTTTTCGCCCCTTACGAGGATCGCTGGGCCTGGGTCCCCTATGCCACCGCGGCCGCCGCCGACATCATCAAAGCGAACGCGATCGACTCCATCTTTACGACCTCGCCGTCCCTGGCCGCGCAATTCGCCGGATTGTGGCTGAAGGGGCGGTTCGGTCTGCCATGGGTCGCCGATTTTCAGGATCCGGTGCGGGATAATCCGTTTCGCACACGGCGTTGGTTTTATCCTTACGACGCGCTGATCGAGCGCGGGTTTTTTCGCTGGGCGGATCATCTCGCCGCCAATACCGACACCGTCGCCGCGGCGTGGCGCGCGCGCTATCCCCAATGGCGGGAGAAAATCTCGGTCTTGTGGAACAGCTATGATCCCCTCGAACCGATAGCGACGGGCGAAACCGCTCGCCGCCCGGAACGTGTTCTTGCGCATATCGGCAGCCTCTATGACGGGCGCCACCCGCGTCAGCTGCTGGAGAGTGTCGAGCGGCTGAAGATCGAACCGTCCTGCGCCCGGATCAAGCTGGTGGGCCCGATCGCCCCGGCGGTTCTCGCCGAGCATGGCGCGCTGTTCGAACGGGTGAGGCACAGCGGGGTTTTGACTTACGGCAACCGGGTCGTTTCCCGCGATGAAGCGCTCGCCGAGACCGCCGGTGCCGACTATCTCGTCCTGCTCGACGTCAACGAGAAGAATGCCTCCTTCCAGGTGCCGTCAAAGCTGCTCGACTATATCCGCGTCGGCAAACCCATTCTGGCCTATACCCCGACCGGCTCGCCGGTCGAGCGCATCCTCGCGCGCAGCGGGATCGCTCATACGACCATCGATCCGTTGGCTCCGCCCGAAATCAGCGATCGCAAGCTGCTTGAATTTTTGCGCCTTCCTCCCGAGACGCGGCCGGCTTCGCGCTGGTTTGTCGAAACCTTCAGCGCCCGCACGCAAGCCCGGATCGTCGCAGGACTGCTCGACGCCGTGCTGCAGGCCAAGACCGCGCGAGCCGGGTTGGCGCTCGAACGCAATCGCCGGTGACGGCTCTCGACCGGGCAACGGCGGGACCGCGGCTGCGGAGATCGAGGGTCATGCCTCGGGCGGCGTCGTTCGGCGCCAGGCGCCGGCCCGCTCGCCGCCGGAACCGTTGCTCAGGCGAGGGTGGCCCCGGCCGGTACCGGCGGATGATATTGGGGCGCCTCGCGGCGATCGCGGAGGCCGTAATCGCGGATGATCCGCACCATACGCTGGCGGCGCCCGGTTGCGGGCGGCGCCGGTTGCCAGTGCCGCGCCGCCACCGCGTCGCGGCAACCGACCAACAGCAAACGCTTTTTCGGGTCGGTGATGCCGACAAAACTTTGCTGTTCGACGACGCCGGGCGCGTCCCGGGGCGGTCCGACCTCGGTTCCAAGATCGGCGGCCTCCACGCCGAGCCCGGCGGCAAACTCGGTCAGTGTCACGTATTTGGCGACACCGACCTCGGTCTCGTCAAAACGGTGCTGAGGTAACGCCGCATCCGGCGCCAGGCCGCTGTCGGCGTCGACCTCGCCGACCCGGAGATGGTAATCGGCGAAGATCTCGGCGCGGCCGCGGCTCTGAGCCTCGTGATGACGGGCGCGGCTGCGCCAGCGCACGACCGCCTTTTCGTCACGCCAGATCGACAGCGACAACACGAGGCCCGGACGCTCGCGACTGCGAAAGCGCTCGTTTGCGACAAACCCTTCGATGCCTTCGAGTTCGGGGCGCAGCTCCGCCGCCAGCGCCAGGTAGTCGTCAAACCGCTCCGGCTTTGGTTCGACCTCGAAGATCACCGCGAACATGGTTGCGCCTCCTGATGCGCCTGGCGACCAATATCGTGAAAATTGCCGCACCGTGCGAGCCTCACCCGTTCGTCGCGGGTCGAACCATCGGCAGCGGGGGCAGGGTCTGCGAGCGCGCGGCCGTGGCGGATCGCGGCCGCGGATGCCAGAATTGACGATGATCGGCTTGTCCATGGGGGAGAAATGCCGGAGCAAAGCGAATTCTCACCGACCGAGCGGCTGCTGGCGTTGTGGCGTCATCTGGAGCTGCGTGCGGCCTATGTCGCGACCCCGATACCCGGCGATCTCGCCGAACTCGCGGCGCGTCATCCCGACCGTATCGCCGGCGCCGTGCTGTGCGTGCCGAGTCGTCTCGACCCCGCCCCCTTTACCAACATCGCCGCCCGCCTGTTATTGATCGCCGCCGAGCGCGGACCCTCGGCGGAGAGTTCGACACGCGCCGTCGCCGCCTTGCCCGCCGCCCGCTCGATCACCCTTGCCGGCTATGACGCGCCGGGCAGCTGGGCCGATGCCGTCGCTGATCGCACCGCCGAGATCGCGGCGGCCATGACCGGATTTCTCACCCGGCTGTCCGCCGGCGGACAGGCCGCCGACCCTCCGCGCGCGCCGGCAAGCGAGGGTGAGCACGCCGGCATCACCTACCGGATTCGCGGCGCCGGACCGGCGTTAATCTTGCTGCCGTTTTTTCTGGCGCCGTCGCAATGGGAGCCGGCGATCACCGAGCTGGCGCGGCATTTTTCGGTCATCACGCTGGGTGGGCCTCATCTCGGCGGTGTTGCCTCGCTCGAGGACCGGGCCAACAACCGCAGCTACGAGGCAATGTTCCATGCGCTGATCGATCGCATCGCGCCGCGCCCGGGAGAGGCGATTCTCGAAGTCGGCTGCGGTTCCGGGGCTCTGGTGCGGCGGTTGGCGAGGCGGCTTGGCGGCGCCAATTCTCTGACCGCCGCCGACGTCAACCCGTTTTTGCTGCGTGAAGCACAGGCGCTGGCCCGGACCGAAGGGCTCGACAGCGCGATCCGTTTCGAGCAGGCCAACGCCGAGCGGCTGCCGTTTGCCGACCGGTCATTCGACTGTGTCTATTCGGTGACGGTGCTCGAAGAATGCGACGCCGACCGCGCCCTTGCCGAGATCGCCCGGGTGCTGCGTCCCGGCGGTCGCGCCGGGATCGCGGTTAGGGCGCTCGACATGAAGCAATGGTGGAACCTCGACCTGCCGCCGGCGGTGTTGGCCAAGAGCGACACGCCGCCCTATTCGGTGGCGCCCAACGGCGTTGCCGACCGCAGCCTCTATCCTCGAATGCGCAGCGCCGGCTTTGTCGATATCGGTTGTTTCCCGACGCTGGTCACGCTCGACCGGCCCGGCGGCCCGATCTGGCGCAACCGCGAGGACCATGTGTTATCGTTGCTGACCGCTGCAGAGCGCGCCCATTGGCAGGCGGCATGCGCGCGGGCGGCCGCGGCCGGCCTGTTGTTCATGGCTCACCCGCTGCATTGCGTGGTTGGCGCCAAACCGGCCGCGTAAACTCCCCAGGGGGTGGAAAGGATCGTTTGTGGATGACATTTCCGCGCAGAGCAAATCGGCGCGCGGGATGTCGTAGGCTGGCCGGCCGCGAGCGGTCGCGGGAACGGAATATTTCCCGGCGGAGCGTAGTGTGCGGCCCGACACGGCAATGACGACGACCGCCGGTCTGCCTAGCAACCGGCGGTCGTCTGGTAGGCATAACGAAGCAACCGAGAAGCGGCAATGAGCGTAAGCATCCTGATCGTGGACGACGAGCCCGACATCGCCGAATTGTTTCGCCAACGCTTTCGTCGCGAGACCCGGCAGGGCACCTATGTGTTGCATTTTGCCGCCTCCGGCGAAGAGGCGCTCAACCTGCTCGCGCACGATATCGAGCCGCAGCTGATCGTGATCCTTTCCGATATCAACATGCCGGGCATGGACGGTTTGACCTTGCTCCAGGAAGTCAAGCGCCGTTACCCCCGCTTGCCGGTGATCATGGTGACCGCCTATGGCGACGACGAGCGCCGCCGCCGCGCTGCCGAATATGGTGCCAGCGATTTCATCACCAAACCGGTCGATTTCGACCTGTTAAAAAGCCAGTTGCACGCTCTGCCGCCGTCGCGCTAACGCCCCGGGGCGCCCAACAAGCCTTCCACAGCGCTGCGAATGTATCGATCAACCGCAGAAGCGCGCGGTCACGCTCGATGATCGATCGGCCGGCATTCGCGACCGCCTCGTCGCGACTGGCGAGCGCTGCGCCGGCCTCCGCCAACCGGTGCTCTAGTCCCGCCATTTGACGCCCTCGCGCAGCACTTCCTCGACCAGCGCCGGATCGGCGTGGCGAAGATCGATCAGATCGACATCGTCGGGGATCGCGCTCTCCTCGATGTTCGCCTCGAGTGCGCCGAAAAAGCCGCTCGGGAGTTCGTCGCGCGGCACGATCGCGATGTCGATGTCGCTGTGCCGGCGCACGTCATCGCGGGCGCAGGAGCCGAACAGCCACACCGCCGCGCCCTGCTCGCCGAGTGCGTTCAGCACCATCCGCCGCAACTCTTCGATCGCCTGCTGGCGCACGGTGTTCATATAGACCGTGACGACGTGAGGTTGTTTGCTCCTGACGAGAGCGGGTTCCTCCCCCGCTTCCTCGGGGGAGGTGGCGCGCAACGCGCGCCGGAGGGGGCGACGACAAAGCTGGCTGCGTTCTCGATCTCTCGAAGCACGCCCTCCAAGCTCTCGTCGCGCAACACGTCCTCGGCGCGTACGCGCAATATGGTGATCCCGCGCTGCGAGAGCCACGCCCGCCGTCGCTCGTCGCGCCGCACTCGGATCGGGGCGTCATGCGCCAAGCCTTCGACCTCGATCGCCAGCCGCGCCACCGGGCAATAAAAATCCAGGACGTACGGCCCGATCGGATGCTGCCGGCGGATCCGCAAGCCCGCGAGACGCTTTTGTCGCAGCGCCTGCCACAGCACGACCTCGGGCAAGCTCATCTGGCGCCGCAGGGCGCGGGCTCGCTCGATGGTTCTGCTCGGCCCTCGCATTACCCCCTCCACCATGCTGCGCATGGTCTCCCTCCCCCGTCCAAACGGGGGAGGAACCGTTATATCGGCATGGGCCGTGCTGAAATCGTCAAGCCGCCGCGGTCTGCTCGCCGAGTGCGTTCAGCACCATCCGCTGCAACTCTTCGATCGCCTGCTGGCGCGTTGGGTTCACGCGTACTCTTGCGCTTGCTTCAGAGAGCCGGCGAAACTTGGCCGTCCGGCACGTTTCCGCAAGCGTGATCGGCGCGCATTTCGGGATTCTCCGGTGACATTCTCCCTTGAACTCGATCACCCGGCGCGGCGGCGGCGGGCGGGTTGCGGTTGCGGCTTCAGATAGGGGCGCAGGTATTCGCCGGTGTAGCTCGTCGAACTGGCGGCGACGTCTTCGGGGGTGCCGGTGGCGACAATATAGCCGCCCTTGTCGCCGCCCTCGGGTCCCAGATCGATAATCCAATCGGCGGTCTTGATGACTTCGAGATTGTGTTCGATGACGATGACCGTGTTGCCGGTCGCGACCAGCGCGTGCAGCACTTCGAGCAATTTGCGCACGTCTTCGAAATGGAGGCCGGTGGTCGGTTCGTCGAGGATGTAGAGGGTGCGGCCGGTGGCGCGGCGCGAAAGCTCCTTTGACAATTTAACCCGCTGCGCCTCGCCGCCCGAAAGCGTCGTCGCCGGCTGGCCGATCTTGATATAGCCGAGCCCGACCTGCGCCAATGTCGAGAGCTTGTCGCGGATCGACGGCACCGCACGGAAAAACTCGACCCCCTCATCGACCGTCATGTCGAGGACATCGGCAATCGATTTGCCGCGGAACGTGACCTCCAGCGTCTCGCGGTTGTAGCGCCGGCCCTTGCAGACATCGCATTGCACATAGACGTCGGGCAGAAAGTGCATCTCGATCTTGATCACGCCGTCGCCCTGGCAGGCTTCACAGCGTCCGCCCTTGACGTTGAACGAGAACCGGCCCGGCGCATAACCGCGCGCCTTGGCCTCCGGCAGCCCGGCATACCAGTCGCGGATCGGGGTGAAGCAGCCGGTGTAGGTCGCCGGGTTCGAGCGCGGTGTGCGGCCGATCGGCGACTGGTCGATGTCGACGATCTTGTCGAGAAATTCGACACCCTCGAGCCGTTGATGCGGGGCCGGCTGTTCGCGCGCGTTGTTGAGCCGCTTGGCGAGGGCCTTGTACAGCGTCTCGATGATCAGCGTCGATTTGCCCCCGCCCGACACGCCGGTGACGCAACAGAACGTGCCGAGCGGGATCTCGGCGGTGATGGCTTTGAGGTTGTTGCCGGTGGCTTCGACAACCCGAAGAATTTGCCCGGGATGACCCGCGCGCCGCCGCGCCGGCACTGGGATCTGGCGGATCCCGGTCAGGTATTGGCCGGTCAGGCTCGCCGGATCGGCCATGACCGCGGCGGGGGGGCCTTTGGCGACAACGTGTCCGCCATGGACGCCGGCCCCCGGTCCCATATTGATGACCCAATCGGCGGTGCGGATCGCCTCCTCGTCGTGTTCGACGACGATGACCGTGTTGCCGAGATCCCTCAACCGTTTCAGGGTGGCGAGCAGCCGGCCGTTGTCGCGCTGATGCAGCCCGATCGACGGCTCGTCGAGCACATAGAGCACACCGGTCAGCCCCGAGCCGATTTGCGAGGCCAGGCGGATCCGCTGGCTCTCGCCGCCCGAAAGCGTGCCCGAGGCGCGCGACAGGGTCAGATATTCGAGCCCGACATTCTGCAGAAAGCCCAAGCGCTCGTTGATCTCGCGCAGGATGCGCTGGGCGATTTCGCGTTCTTTTGCCGACAGTTCGGCCTCGATGCCGGAGAACCAAGCGAGGGCTTCGGCGATGCTCAACCTTGCCACTTCGCTGATGTTGCGGCCGGCGATCTTGACGGCCAGCGCCTCGGGCTTGAGCCGGTCGCCCTGGCACACCTCGCAGGTCCGCGCACTCTGGTAGCGGCCCAGCTCTTCGCGCGACCAAGCGCTGTCGGTCTCGCGAAAGCGGCGCTCCATGTTCGGCAGCACGCCTTCGAACGGGCGGTCGGTCGTGTATTTGCGCAGACCGTCGTCATAGGTCATCGCGATCGCTTCGCCGCCCGACCCGTAAAGGATCGTCTTGCGCATCTTTTCCGGCAGCTCCCGCCACGGCGTGTGCATGCTCTGGCGGAAGTGCTTGGCGATGCTTTCGAGGGTCTGTGTGTAATAGGGCGAGGAGGAATGCGCCCATGGGCTGACCGCACCTTCGGCGAGACTGCGGCCTTCGTCATGAACGACCAGCATCGGGTCGAAATAGAGCTTGCTGCCGAGCCCGTCACAGGCGGGACAGGCGCCAAACGGGTTGTTGAACGAAAACAGCCGGGGCTCGATCTCGGGGATCGTGAAGCCGGAAACCGGGCAGGCGAATTTGGCCGAAAAAATGGTCTCTTCGCCGGTGTCGGCGTTTTCGGTGATCGCGATGCCGTCGGCGAGGTCGAGCGCCGTCTCGAACGAATCGGCCAGCCGGTTGCCGAGATCCGGGCCGACGATGATGCGGTCCACGACCACCGCAATGTCGTGTTTGAGGTTCTTGTTGAGCGCCCGCACCTCGTCGAGTTCGAGCATCTTCCCATCGATTTTAACCCGCTGAAACCCGCGCTTTTGCAACTCGACCAGTTCCTTGCGGTATTCGCCTTTGCGGCCGCGCACAATCGGCGCCAGCAAATAGAGCCGGGTGCCCTCGGGCAGCGCCATCACCCGGTCGACCATCTGCGAGACGGTTTGGCTGACGATCGGCAGTCCGGTTGCCGGCGAATAGGGCACGCCCACCCGCGCCCATAACAGTCGCATGTAATCGTAGATCTCGGTCACCGTGGCGACGGTTGAACGCGGATTGCGCGAGGTTGTTTTCTGTTCGATCGAGATCGCCGGACTGAGCCCCTCGATCGATTCGACCTCTGGCTTTTGCATCAATTCGAGAAACTGCCGGGCATAGGCCGACAGGCTCTCGACATAGCGACGCTGTCCTTCGGCATAGATGGTGTCGAATGCCAGCGACGACTTGCCCGAGCCCGACAGCCCGGTGATCACCACCAGGCTGTCGCGCGGCAGATCAACGTCGATGTTCTTGAGATTGTGTTCGCGCGCGCCGCGGATCCGGATCTGCTGCTGCATGACGAATATCTAGCGCGCCGCGTAGGGCGACGCTACCGGCCGCGACGCGGGGCGGCGGCGATCTGATCAACCCAAGCACGCATCTTGGACCAAACCGGCCGTCACCCCGGCGCCGAAACGGCGGCGGCGATCGCGGCCAGCGGCGGCGCCAGCCGCAAAAGGCGGCGCGGCGAAAAGGCCCATCCGCAGCCCGCGCGGCCCGACCGGTCACCGCCCGTCGCGCCGCCCGCGCAACCGATTGACAGCGGTGCGGCGATGTGAAGAGTAGAACCGGAACAGTTCGCGATCACGCACCGATCGCGACCCGCGGAGCTGAACGCCACCCGACGCACATCCCCAACCCTGGAGGAACCCCAGCATGCCGCTCGATGTCGCCGCAGCCCCGAAAACCCTGACCACAACCCTCTATTACCTCAAACGCGGCGCCGAAAAGCCGGCCTTTTACCGCATCGATCCGCCGCCGGGCGTGCCCAAATGGAACGGCCTCGACGATCCGCGCGAGGTCACGATCGAGGATGCGCGGGGCCGGGAGGCCGAGTTCACCCTCGACCGCAACGGCTTCGCGCTGGTCAAGGCGCCGACCGCGGTCGCCAATTTCTATGACCCCGAAGAGATCAAGCGCGTCTACTATCCCGAAGTCGAACAGCTGCTGAAGGATAAACTCGGCGCCAGCCGCGTGTTTGTGTTTGACCACAATGTGCGCAACGCCACGATCGAGGGTCTGGCCAAGCCGTCGCGGCAGGTGCACAACGACCACACGGTTAACTCGGCGCCGCGCCGGGTACGCGATCATCTCCCCGACGAAGCCGAGGAGCTGCTGAAGCATCGCTTTGGCATCGTCAATGTGTGGCGCCCGATCCGCGGCCCGGTGCAGGATTCACCGCTGGCGCTGTGCGATGCGCGCAGCTTCACCGATGACGATTTGATCGCCAGCGACCTCGTCTACGCGCATGTCCGTGGCGAGACTTCGCGGGTCGAATACAGCCCGCGCCACCGCTGGTATTATTTTTCCGACATGCAGACCGACGAGGTGCTGTTTATCCGCGTGCATGACAGCGCCAATGACGGCCGTGCGCGGCTGTCGTTCCACACCTCGTTCGAGAACCCGCTGACCCCGGGCGCGCCGCCGCGCGAAAGCATCGAGGTGCGCACATTGGTGTTTTTCCCGCCGGCTGCCTGATCGCATTCGTTGACCGGTGTCGCCTTGCCCCGGACAACCTGCGGGCAAGGCGGCGGTTAGGCGCGGCCGCTTACGGCGAGGGTCGGACCCGTCCGCCTCGTTCAGGGCGCTGTGCGGGGCGGGGCTTCGCGCGGCACAACCACAATGTCGTGCTTTTTCGCGAGCCGCAGCACCGTAAACGGTACCGGCTTGCCGACCCGCTCCTCGGTCATCAGCCGGTGCAATTCGTCGATATCGGCGACCGGGAGACCGTCGACCGCGACGATGATGTCGCCGCTGGTGAGCCCCGCCGCGCGGGCGGCGCCGTCGGGGGCGGTCGATTGAATGCGCACGCCGCTTTCGCGCGGCAGCGCGTGGAAGCGCGCGACTCGACGCGGCAGCGGCACATTCTGTCCGGCGACCCCGATATAGCAGCGTCGCACGCGGCCTTCGCGGATCAGCCTCGCAGCGACAAATTCGACGGTCGCCGCCGAAATCGAAAAGCAGATGCCCTGGGCGATGCCGATGATCGCGGTGTTGATGCCGACGACTTCGCCGGCGCCGGTGACCAGCGGTCCCCCCGAATTGCCCGGGTTCAGCGCCGCGTCGGTCTGGATGACGCTGTCGATCAGGCGCCCCGAGCGGGCCCGCAGCGAGCGCCCGAGAGCGCTGATCACGCCCGCGGTCACGGTGCATTGGAACCCGAACGGATTGCCGATGGCGACGACCAGCTGGCCGACCCGCAATTTTCGCGAGTCGCCGAGCCGGGCATAGTTTTGCGCCTCGCCGTTGAGGCGGAGCACGGCGAGATCGGTATCGGGATCGTCGCCAATGATGTCGGCGGCGAGCGTGCGGCCGTCGGGGAACGTCGCCTCGATCTTGCGCGCCTCGGACACGACATGGCTGTTGGTCAGGACATAAGCGTCGGGCGTGAAAACCACACCCGACCCGGAGCCGGCGCCGCCCCGCGCGCCGGTCACCTGCAGGTGCAATACCGCCGGCCCGACTTTGTCGACCGCACCGATTACGGCGCGTGAATAGGCGTCGAGAAGAGCGATGTCATCGGCGGGCGGAAGCGTGGCGGCGGCCTCTGCGCTCGTTGGCGGGGCGTCGTCGCGGGGATCGTTGATCGGGGAAAGATAGGTCATGGGCCGCGTCTCGCATGTAGCGAATAAACTGGGAACATTTGCCGGACCTGATAAGATGGGATGGCATGGCGATCACGAAAGAGCGGTGACCTCATGGCTGGCAGCGTCAACAAGGTAATCCTCGTCGGCAATCTCGGCGCCGACCCGGAAATTCGCTCGACCCAGGATGGGACGCGCGTCGCCAATCTGCGGGTTGCGACCTCGGAAAACTGGCGCGACCGGGCCTCCGGCGAGCGCAGGGAACGCACCGAGTGGCACCGGGTGGTGATCTTCAACGAGCGGCTGGCCGAGATCGCCGAGAAATACCTGCGCAAGGGCTCCAAGGTGTATCTCGAAGGCCAGTTGCAGACGCGCAAATGGACTGACCAGAGCGGCCAGGACCGCTACACGACCGAGGTCGTGCTGCAGCGCTTTCGCGGCGAATTGACGATGCTCGACGGCGCACGCGGCGCGATGCCGGGCGGCGCCGCCCCGGACGCCGATTTCGACGATTACGGCGGCGGTTACGAAGACGAACCGGCGCCGCGCACCGCGACGGTCATGCCCGGACCCGGTCGCGCCGGCGGCGCCGCCCGCGGCCGCAGCACCCGCGAGGATCTCGACGACGACATCCCGTTCTGAGGACCCCTAACGAGGACCGAGCATTCGCCCTCAATGCCCGGCCGAAGCGCGGGGTTGTGTTGGCCGGCTGCGGCGCGGGTCGTCGGCCTGATAGGGTGCGGCGTTCTGTCCGGCCTGGGAGCGCAATTCCGCTCCCGCCATCGCCTCGAGGATGCGGGCTGCGATCGGGAAGCCCTGCTGCCCCCAGCCCTGCGCCTGGGCGCGGTGCAACACGTCATGGGCGAGCAGACCGAGTTCGGCCGGCGCGGCCACCGCGCGCGCGAGCTCGCAAGCGAGATGCAAATC
>JAJPIH010000004.1 GCA_021324875.1 Alphaproteobacteria bacterium | reverse complement strand
TTGAGCGCGGTGTCGGCCAGCCCCTTGCGGGCGCCATGCGTCGAATTGAAGTATTCGAGCACGGTCAGCCCTTCCTTGAAGTTCGAGATGATCGGGGTTTCGATGATCTCGCCCGAGGGCTTGGCCATCAGCCCGCGCATGCCGGCCAGCTGCTTGATCTGCGCGGCCGAACCGCGGGCCCCGAATCCGACATCATCCACACCGGGTTGATCGGCTCGCCGGGAGGCGCCGAGCGGATCATCTTCATCATCTCTTCGGCGACCTTGTCGGTGCAGCGCGACCACACATCGACAACCTTGTTGTATTTTTCGCCCTGGGTGATCAGCCCGTCCTGGTATTGCTGTTCGTACTGCTTGACCTGTTCCTGGGCCTCGGCGACCAGCCGCCGCTTGGCCTCGGGGATGATCAGATCGTCCTTGCCAAACGAGATGCCGGCCTTGCAGGCCTGGGTGAAGCCGAGGGTCATCAGCCGGTCGCAGAAGATCACGGTCTCTTTTTGCCCGCAGTGGCGATAGACGTGATCGATGACGTTGCTGATCTCCTTTTTGGTCAGCAGCGTGTTGATCAGCTCAAAACCGATCGCCGGGTGGCGGGGCAGGATCTCGGACAATAGCATGCGTCCCGGGGTGGTCGTGACCCGCCGCACCACCGGCCGGCCCTCGGCGTCGACCGTGTGATAGCGCGCCTCGATGCGGGCGTGCAGCGACACCGCCTTGGCCTCGAGCGCCTGCTCGATCTCGCCGATGCTGGTGAACGCCATGCCCTCGCCCTTTTCGCCCGGGCGCTCCATCGTGATGTGGTAGAGGCCGAGCACAATGTCCTGCGACGGCACGATGATCGGCTTGCCGTTGGCCGGGCTGAGAATGTTGTTGGTCGACATCATCAAGACCCGCGCCTCGAGCTGCGCCTCGAGTGACAGCGGCACATGCACGGCCATCTGGTCGCCGTCGAAATCGGCGTTGAAGGCGGTGCAGACGAGCGGGTGCAGCTGGATCGCCTTGCCCTCGATCAGCACCGGCTCAAAGGCCTGGATGCCGAGCCGGTGCAGGGTCGGGGCCCGGTTGAGCAGCACCGGATGCTCGCGGATCACCTCCTCGAGGATGTCCCAGACCTCGGGCCGCTCCTTTTCGACCATGCGTTTGGCGGCCTTGATCGTGCTCGCCAGCCCGTAGAGTTCAAGCTTTGAGTAAATGAACGGCTTGAACAATTCGAGCGCCATCTTTTTGGGCAGCCCGCATTGGTGCAATTTGAGTTCGGGCCCGACCACGATCACCGACCGCCCGGAATAATCGACCCGCTTGCCCAGCAGGTTCTGGCGGAAGCGGCCCTGCTTGCCCTTGAGCATATCGGACAGCGATTTGAGCGGCCGCTTGTTGGCGCCGGTGATGACGCGGCCGCGCCGGCCGTTGTCAAACAGCGCGTCGACCGCCTCCTGCAGCATGCGCTTTTCGTTGCGCACGATGATGTCGGGCGCGCGCAGCTCGATCAGCCGTTTCAAGCGGTTGTTGCGGTTGATGACGCGGCGATAGAGATCGTTCAGATCCGAGGTCGCAAAACGGCCGCCGTCGAGCGGCACCAGCGGCCGCAATTCCGGCGGAATGACCGGGACCACCTCGAGGATCATCCATTCCGGCCGGCTGTTCGACTCGATAAAGGCCTCGACCAGCTTGAGCCGCTTGACCAGCTTCTTGCGCCGCGCCTCGGCGCTGGTCTCGCGCAATTCGGCGCGCAAGGTTTCGCGCTCGCGCTCGAGATCGATCGCCGCCAGCATCGTGCGCAACGCCTCGGCCCCGATCGCCGCGGTAAACTGGTCCTCGCCGTAATCGTCCTGGGCCTGCAGATATTCCTCTTCGCTCAACAGCTGGTGCAGCTTCAGCGGCGTCAGCCCGGGCTCGATGACGACATAGTTCTCGAAATAGAGCACCCGCTCGAGGTCTTTGAGCGTCATGTCGAGCAACAGCCCGATCCGGCTCGGCAGCGATTTCAGAAACCAGATATGGGCCACCGGCGAGGCCAGCTCGATATGGCCCATGCGGACGCGCCGCACCTTTGACAGGGTGACTTCGACCCCGCATTTCTCGCAGATGATGCCGCGAAATTTCATGCGCTTGTACTTGCCGCACAAGCATTCGTAATCCATGATCGGCCCAAAGATCCGGGCGCAGAACAGGCCGTCGCGCTCCGGCTTGAAGGTGCGGTAGTTGATCGTCTCCGGTTTCTTGATTTCGCCGTAGGACCAAGAGCGGATGCGCTCCGGGCTGGCGATCGAGATGCGGATCTGATCAAAGCTCTGCGTCCCGGTGACCTGCCCGAAGATGTTCATCAACTCGTTCATGAACGACCCCTCTGGTGTTCGCTTGTCAGGCCCGCAGACCGTCCGGACCGGCGGCGGTCCGACGCCCCGCGGCCCCCGCCATGGCGAGGGCAACGACGATTGCGATGGGTGAGGCGTGCGGCGCGAGCTGTGGCATCGCCGTCAATAGCTGCGCTGCTCGAGTTCGACATTAAGGCCGAGCGAGCGGAGTTCCTTGACCAGCACGTTGAACGATTCCGGGATGCCGGCCTCGAAATTGTCGTCGCC
>JAJPIH010000483.1 GCA_021324875.1 Alphaproteobacteria bacterium | reverse complement strand
CGGCTATGTCGACACCGAGATGGTACGGGCGGTGCCAAAAGACGTGCTGGAAAAGATCATTGCCCGCATCCCGGTCGGCCGCCTCGGTCGGGCCGAGGATATCGCGCGCGCGGTGCTGTTCCTGGTCGCCGACGAGGCCGATTTCATCACCGGGTCGACGCTGTCGATCAACGGCGGCCAGCACATGTATTTAAGGTGAGGCTGCTGGCACGGCGCAGCTTGCTGGCGCTGCCGGCGATTATGGCGGCGGCCGGGCGCGGCGGCGCGATCGCGGCCGGCGGCGCCGCCGACCTCAACCTCGACTACCGCGAAGGATGGCTCAGTTGGCAGGGCGGCCGGGTGTGCGCGGCGGCCGGGCGCGCCGGGGTCGTGGCCGCCAAGCATGAAGGCGACGGCGCCACCCCGGCCGGCCGCTTTCCGCTGGTCCGGGCTTTCTACCGCGCCGATCGCCTCGCGGCACCGGCGACCCGGCTGCCGCTGCGCGCGCTGCGTCCGACCGACGCCTGGGTCGACGACCCCGCCGACCGCAATTACAACCGGCTGGTGGCGCTGCCTTATCCCGCCCATAGCGAGGCGCTGTGGCTCGAGGATGCGGTCTATGACCTGATCGTCGTGACCGGCTACAATTTCGCACCGGTCGTGCCCGGCGCCGGCAGCGCCATCTTTTTGCATGTCGCGCGCCCCGATTTTTCGCCGACTGCGGGCTGCGTCGCAATCGACAAGGCCGCGCTCGTCGCGCTGATGCCGTTGCTCGGGCCGCTCAGCACGATCACGATCAGCGCCTGAGCCGCATCGTGATCAGCGGGTCGGGTGTGCGCGGACCCAAAAAAACCGGATGGCGGCATCGTCAAAACGCATCGCTGGCAAGGCCGCGCTTTGCCGCATAGTGCCGGGATCCGCCCTCGTTGCGGGCGAGCTCTGGGGCCTCGCTACGCCGGGTTTGTTGCGGTGCAAATTGGTCTGCGGCTTGCTTCGGCCTGACCGATCCGGAGAGCGCATAATGGCCCAACCGCGAGCCCTGCCGAGCTTGAGCGAAACCGCAGCGGCGGCGGCGAACTGGAGTCAGACATTGTGGGCGATGGTCGCCGTCCAGTTTGTCATGACCATGTCGTTTTCGATGTTGACCCCGATCATGCCGCTGTTTCTGCCGGTGCTCGGCGTCAATTCGGAACGTGCGGTCGATTTGTGGGCCGGGGTTCTGGCCGGCGTCACCTCGTTTGTCGCGGCCTTTGCCTCGCCGCTCTGGGGGCGGCTCGCCGACCGCCACGGGCGCAAATTGATGCTGTTGCGCTCGAGCATCGCGGTGGGGGTGTTTGCCGGGTTGATGGGAGCGGCCGGCAATGTCTGGCAATTGTTCGCCTATCGGGCGCTGATGGGGGTTTTTGCCGGGTTTTCGAGCACCGCGATCGCGCTGGTCGCCGGCCAGGCGCCGGAGGACCGGCTCGGCTATGCGCTCGGCTGGCTCAGCACCGGGCAGCTGGTCGGATCGCTGGTCGGTCCGCTGCTTGGCGGCGGACTGGCCGACCTCACCGGCAGCTTCCGGATCCCGTTTTTTTGCACCGCGGCGACGATCCTGGTGTCGTCGGTCTATGTCTGGTTCGGGGTCCATGAGCGCTTTGTCGCGGCGGCACCCGGCCGCGGCCGGCGCGCGCTACTAAACAATTTGATCGCGGTGGCGCGCTCGCCGGGCCTGCTGGCCTTGTTCTTTGTCTTGCTGATGGCGCAATTCGGGGTGCGCACGGTGCAGCCGGTGGTGACGCTCTATGTCAAGCAGATGCTCGGTCCGCGCCCCGACCTGGCGACGCTGAGCGGCATCGCCTTCTCGATCACCGGGGCGGCCAATGTCGTCGCCGCACCGTTTCTCGGCAACAAAAGCGATGTGATCGGCTACCGCCGGGTGCTGCTGATCGCGCTGTTCGGCGCGAGCCTCACCACCCTGCCGCAGGCCTTCACCGACAGCTATTGGGTGTTTACCGCGCTCAGATTTGCGGTCGGGTTGTTTATCGGCGGCATCCTGCCGACGGCGAATGCGCTGGTCGGACGGCTGGTGCCGCGGGCGCAGCGCGGCACGATTTACGGCATCACCTCTTCGGCGATGTTCCTGGGCAATTCGCTGGGACCGCTGAGCGGCGGGGCGGTGGCGGCGGCATTCGGGCTGCGCTGGGTGTTTCTGGTCACGGGGGCGGTATTGCTGGCGAACCTGCTCTGGGTGTTTTACCGGGTGCCGGAATTTCGCGCCCCGCCCGCCTGACCGTGATCCTTCGAGCGGGAAACTGGTGCGCCGATCGGAGCTGGGCGATGGCGAATACCGGGCTCGCGCCGCGAAGGCTGACAAAGCTTAACAAAAACGCGTCTGGTCGTTTAACAAGATTGTTGCTTGATCCGAAAGGCTGCCGTAAATCCGGACTTTGACGCGCGCGCATCACCGGGTCTTTCCCGTCTTTTATTACAGTCTCGGCGGCGACATCAAGGACAAGCGGCTCATGACCTCGCCCGCTCCGGTCAGTTGGAAAAGTGCCGTCAGCGGCAGCTGGAATACCGCCGCCGATTGGAGCGGCGGGGCCGTCCCGAACGCCGCCAGCGATGTCATGATTGCCGTTGCCGGCGCCTACACGGTGGCGTTGAACAGCGCCGCCGCAATCCATTCGCTGACCCTCTCCGACACCGCCGCCACGCTGACAATCGCCGCCCCCGCCGCCACCGTGCAAATCGCCGGCGGCCTGACCAACAGCGGCTGGGTCGACATCGACACGGCCGATTATGGCGGGACCACGGTAAAGATCGGCGGCACGCTGACCAATAGCGGCTATCTGACGATCGGCGACGCCGCCTCGGCCGGTGTGACGAGCCCGACCCTGGTCAGCGCCGGGGGCCTCGCCAATACCGGGCATATCACGCTATGGGGCCCCGATGCGACCGTGCTCGATATCAATGCCGCCGCGGCGCTCGGCGGCACGATCGAATTGCACGGCAATTCGACGCTGGAATTTGCCACGGGTGCGATCACCGCCATCGCCGCCGGCACAATGCTGACCGAAGACAGTGGTGCAGCCTCGGTCGCGCTCGCCGCCGATGTGTACACGCCAAACAGCGCGCTGACGACGCTCGCCGGCAATGCCGGGACCTTGGCCTTTGAAAACGGCGCCAATCTCGCCACCACTGTCGATTTCACCAATGCCGCCGGCGCCCTGGTCGAGATCGACGCGACCGGCAGCGGCGGAAGCAGCCTCGCGATCGGCGGCCTGTTGACCAACAAGGGCACGATCGAGGTCGGCAACACCGGTTTGATCGCCGATGCCGCCCTTGCCGCCGCGGCGGTGCAGAATACGGGCCTGATTTATTTCGAAAGCGATACCGGGGCGGCGAACCTGTCGGTCACCGGCGATTTCACCAATGCGAGCGGCGGCGCGGTCTATGTCGATACCTATTATCGCGACGCCGGCGGCAGCTATCTGGATATCGGCGGCACCCTGACCAATAACGGCGGCTTTTATATCGGCAGCGGCGCCAGCCCGACTTCGGTGACCGCCAACGCAGTCGTCAACGGCGCCACCCTCGAACTGGCGAATGGCGCGGCCCTGGTGGTCGATGCCGGGCTCACCAATAGCGGCTATCTCTACGTCAACTCTTACTACTACAACAATACCGGCGGCGGCGGCAGCCTCTATGTCGGCGGGACGCTGACCAACAAGGGCGATGTGTATATCGGCTATTACGGCAGCAACAGTGCCGCGACCACGGTCAGCGCGGCGGCGGTCGCCAATTCCGGTTTTCT
>JAJPIH010000393.1 GCA_021324875.1 Alphaproteobacteria bacterium | reverse complement strand
TCGCTGTTTGCCGACCCCGGTGCGGTGAAGCCGTCGCAACCGGTTGTTTCCACGGTTCCGGTTGCCCCAACCGCCGCCCCGGCAACCGATGGCGACGAATGCAGCGGGGTGGCCGGCGCCGATCCGTTCTGTTTTCGGCTGGCAGCCGCCTGGGCCGATATTGGCGACCCGCCACTGGTGGCCGCCTATCGCAACCTGTCGGACGTCATTCTGCGCTTCAATAACCTGCTGATCGCATACGCCAACGGCGTCGATGGCCGTTTCCTGCAGCAGGATTTGAGCGATTTGTCGCAAGCCGCCGCGGCGCTGACGCAATTTGCCCCGATCGCCGCGGTCGGCGGTGCGAGCGGCTTTACCGCGTCGTTCAACAGCGCCATCGCCGCTTTGGCGCCGATTGCCGGGGCTGCCGGCGGGATCGCCGACCGCGCCCAGCTGCGCAGCTTTTTGCTCAACAATTACGATGCGGTCGACCAGGCCATGGCCATGATGGCCGCCAATTCGGTTGAGCTTTACGCCAACGTGGCGATCGGCACCAACCTCTATCGGCGCGCATTGCCCCCGGGTGCGGGGCAGTCGCTGGTCAAGCGGCGCCAGGATATTCGGCGGCTGCTCGCCAATTGGATCGTTCTGCTGGAAGACAATCGCCGATTGCTGCGCGCGTTGCGGGCGGCGCTCCTCACTCCCGACGGTGTCGAGACGCGGCTCAACAATCTCGGTCCGCCGATCAGCGCCAGCGTCGACGCCGATATCACTAAAAAACAAATGACGACTTTGGGCTCGCCGACGCTGGCGCCGTAGCCTCTGGCTGCTGAACTGGCCGGACTTTAACCAGGGAGGAAAACATGACGGCATCATTGAGCGAGATCCGGAACCAGTTGCAGACCGCCGGTGATCAGCTTCTGAACGAACGCGACGCCGCAGCCGCCGCCGGGGAGCAGGCCAAAGTCGCGGTCGCGGAAGCCGAGTTTGACCGCATTCAAGTCGTCCTCTCCTCGGTTCAGACCGCGATCAATCAGCAACTGGCGCTGAACCTCGATGCGGTCGCGGCACGCTTGCAAGACAGCGTCGAGGCGCAGCGTGCGATCGGTCTGGCGACCGCAGCGGCGACTTTGGCCGCCCTTGTCGCGAGCCTGCGCGGTTCCGCCACTCCGCCGACACCGTCGGCGCCGCAGACCGAACCCGCGCCTCCACCGGTGGGCGAGCCTTCGCCGGGTGGGCCATCCCCGCCACCGAGCCCGCCATCTGGCAGCACGTCGCCGCCGCCTGGCCAGGCGTTGCGCGCCAAGCCCGGACCGCATCAGCAGGTCATCGACAAGCTGATTGCCGGCGCGCAGGCGCAGGGTCTCGACCCGATCGCGGTGCTGACCATCGTCGCCATCGAGAGCGACTTCAACCCCACGGCAACCAATCCGGTGAGCTCGGCCGGGGGTCTTTTCCAGTTTCTTGACGACACCTGGACAAGCAACGGCGGCGAAACTTTTCCGGGTCGCGGCGGCAACGGCAACGGGCAGACGGCCGCGGCGCCGATCGACGAGCAGGTCAGGATCGGATGCCGCTATGTCGCAAACACGATCCGCGCCCTCGCCGATCACCTCGGTGCAACACCGACGCTGACCGCGATCTACATGGCCCATCAGCAAGGGACGACCGGTGCGCTCAGGATCCTGACGGCGAACCTCTCGGCGCCGATTGAATCGGTCATCGGCGACAGAGCCGCGCGCAACAACCGTTTGAACGGTCTTACCGTCGCCCAGGTCAAAGCCAAGTTCGACAGTCTCGTACGCAGTCATGAAGACGAAGTGGGTTCGCTGGTCACGACTGCGCCGGAAATGGCCGCCCGCATCGCCGGATCGGTTCCGACCACCTCGATTGCGGCCAAGGCCGTTCAGGTTGCGTTGACCGAGATGGAAATGTTCGCCCGCCGCAACGGCACCGTGATCCGCGAGACCCAGCCGCCACTCAGCGCCCGTATCCTGGAATATTTCCGGCTGGTGGGGCGCCCCGACATCGTCGATCCCAGCGCGCAACCGTGGTCGGCGGCGTTTATGTCCTTTGTTATGAGCAACGCCGGTGCGACGCCGCAACAGTTCCCGATCTCGCCGTCGCATCACCGCTATATTTTGCTTGCTCTCGCCAATCGAATGAACAATCGGCTGGACGCCCCGCTCGTCTATTTTGACCGCGATGAAATGGCGCCGAGGACAGGCGATCTGATCGGATTTTCGCGCACCGCCGCCATCAAAAACCGGGCCGATCTCGAACAGTTTCTGCCGGATAAATTCTTTCCATCACACACCGATCTCGTCATCGACACCGCCGGCACTCGAATCAAGGCGATCGGCGGCAATGTCGCGCAAACGATCCTGACTTCGACGGTGACGGCGGACGCGGGCGGCAGGATCGACCCGGGCGACCAGCATTTCTTTGTTTTGCGGCTGAACATGTAACCGCCCGGCCGCAGGCAGCGGGCCGAGCGGGTGAGGATCGAGCCCGTCAGTTGAGCAGGCGCTCGAGCGCTTCGAGGGTGTCGGCCTCGCGGCACGGCTTGTCCCAGCGGATGCGGTGGATGCGCGGAAAGCGCATCGCCACGCCGGAGCGATGGCGGGTCGAGCGGTGCACGCTGTCGAAGGCAATTTCGAGCACGATGCCGGGTGCCACTTCGCGCACCGGCCCGTAGCGCCGTACCGTGTTGTTGCGCACCCAGCGGTCGAGCCGCCGCAACTCCTCGTCGGTGTAGCCGGAATAAGCCTTGCCGACCGGCACCAGCGCGTCTCCGTCCCAGGCGCCGAAGGTAAAGTCGGAGTAGAATGACGAGCGCTTGCCATGGCCGCGCTGGGCGTACATCAGGACCGTGTCGATGGTCAGCGCGCCGCGCTTCCATTTGAACCACGGTCCCTTCGGACGCCCGGCGAGATAGGGTGCGTCAGCGCGCTTGAGCATCAAGCCTTCGATGCCGTGGTCGCGCGCGCGGTCGCGCAATGCCCGCAGTTCGTCCCAGGTCGAAAACGGGATCAGCGGTGAAAGATCGAGAACCGCATGTGGTCCGCTGGCGTCATGCCATGCCTCCAGGCGCCGCCGGCGCTCGGCAAAGGGCAGCGGTCGCAAATCCTCGCCCGCCGCGCGCAGGATGTCGTAGAGCCGGATCGCTGCGGGGTAATCGCGCAGCATCTTCTCGCTCGGCACTTTGCGGTTAAGCCGCTGCTGCAAGTCGTTGAACGAAGCGACCTCGCCGTTGCGGATGACCAAGAGCTCGCCATCGAGGGTGACTTCGTCGGGCATCGCGGCCAGAATCTCGGGAAAGGCCGCGCCGATATCGTCGCCCGAGCGCGAGTAAAGCCGCTTGTTGCCGGCGCGGGCGACAAGCTGTACGCGAATCCCGTCCCACTTCCATTCGGCCAGGTAATCGACCGGGTCGAGCCGGGCCAGATCGTCGTCTTCGAGCGGCTGCGCCAGCATCAACGGCGAAAAGGTCGGCAAATCGCCGATTTCCGGTGGCGGTCGGCGGCCTTCGAGCCAGTCGAACAGCCGCTGATACGGCGGTTCGAGCCCGTGCCAGACCTCCTCGATGCGATCGACGGCAACCCCGCTCCATTCGGCCAGCGCCGTCTTTGCCAGCCGCGCCGACACCCCGATCCGCAAACTGCCGGTGACCAGCTTGATCAAGGCCCAACGCCCGGTCGGATCGAGCGCGTCGAGCCACGGCGCCAGCAGCGGTGCGACCTCGGCGCGACCGGCGCGGCGCAGATTGCCGACGATCTCGGCAAGCCCCGGCACCGGCGGCGAAGCCCCGCTGGCGGTGAGCGGCGCGACCGGCCAGATCAGCGACACCGTTTCGGCAAGATCGCCGACAAAATCGTAAGACCAGCCGAGCAATTCGGGATCAACCCGCGCGGCGGCGAGGGCGCGCACCTGGTTCGGCTTGGCTTCGGCAAAGGAAAGTTCTCCGGTCAGCGCGGCAAGCGCCCAGCCGCGGTCGGGATCGGGTTCGGTGGCGAAATACTCGCCCATCAGGCGGAGCTTGCCGGTTCGCGACGGGGTCAGCAGCAACGCTTCGAGCAGGGCGGCAAAGCGGTTCACTCCTCCTCCTCGAAACCGATCAGGGTCAGCGCGCGGGCCCGGTAGCCGCGCTTGTTCGCGTAATAGACGAGCGCTTCCTCGCGGCCATGAGTGACCCAGACCTCACCGGCGGCGACCTCATCGAGGGTCATGTTCAACTCGTCCCAATCGGCATGGTCGGAAATCACCAGCGGCAGTTCGACGCCGCTCGCCTTGGCGCGTTGGCGTATCCGCATCCACCCCGAGGCCTGCGCGACGACCGGGTCGGGCAGCCGCCGCGAACAGGGCTCGGCGAAGGCACTGGGCGGGGCCAGCACGATGCGGCCTTTGAGGCTGTCGCGCGTCACCCCGCTCGCCGGCAGAACCGCACCCAGGGCGATGCCGAAGGCCTCGTATAATCGCGTCAATGCCAGCAGCGCGCCGTGCAGATAGATCGGCTCGTCGTATCCGGCCTGCCGCAACAACGCCAGCACGCGCTGGCATTTGCCCAGCGCATAGACGCCGACGAGATGGCAGCGGTCGGGGAACAACCGCAACGAATGCAACAGTTTGTCGATCTCCGCCGCGGCCGGCGGATGATGGAAGACGGGGAGGCCGAAGGTCGCCTCGGTGACGAACAAATCGGCGCAAACCGGCTCAAAAGGCGTGCATGTCGGGTCGGCCCGGCGCTTGTAATCGCCCGAGACGACGACCCGGACGCCGTGAAAGTCGAGAACAATCTGGGCGCTACCCAGGATATGTCCGGCCGGCGCCAGCCGGATCTCGGTTCCGCCGACGCGCAGCCTCTCGCCATAGCCGAGCGGCTGCAGCGAGCCCCCGGCGTCGCCGCCATAGCGCGTCTGCATGATCGCCAATGTCTCGGGCGTGGCCAGCACCTGAGCATTGCCGGCACGCGCGTGGTCGCCATGGGCGTGGGTGATCACGGCCCGGGACACGGGTTGTTGCGGATCGATGTAGAAATCGCCGGGTTCGCAATAGAGCCCGGCCGCGGTCGGGCGGATCCAAGTCTCGGGAGGGTGCGGAGCGATCGGCATCGGCGCGTCCCCGGTGGCGGCGCGACCCTCGATATGGGCCCCATTGCGGGCGCTGCAAACCGCGCTGTTGCTGGGCCCGCGCGATGGGGCCGCTAGATCGGTTAGATCAGTCGCTCGAGGGCGGTGGCGTCACGCACGATGACGAGTTCTTTGCGGCGCGCGACGATGCCCTTTTTCTCCCATTCTGAGAGCTGCTTGTTGACGCTCTCGCGGGTGCTGCCGACGATCGTGCTGAGCTCGGTTTGCGACAGATGCAGTTCCAGCATCTTGCCGTCGATTTGCTGCCCGCCAAAGCGCACGGACAGTTGCAGCAGGGCCTTGGCGATGCGGCTTTCGACATGACGGAACACCAGATCCTCGACCTGCTCGCTGGTCCGTCGCAAGCGCTCGCACAGGATCTTGATCAGCTCGAGGCAGATATCGGCGTGCCGTTCAAGACACGGCATCAGGTCGCGCCGGTTCAGCACCAAGAGTTCGCAGTCGGTCATCGCCACCGCGTCACCGCTGCGCGGCCCGCCGTCAAAAACCGCGACCTCGCCAACCAGCTCGCCAGCGTTGATGATATTGAAAACGATCTCCTTGCCGCTGAACGAGATCGAGCTGATCCGCACACTTCCGGCCAGAACCAGCATCATGCTGGTGCCGGGCGAACCCTTGGCAAAGATTTCTTCGTGCTCGGGATAGCGCTCGACCCGCGAGTAGCGCAGCAGGGTGTCGATTTCTCCGGGGCTCAGCTTTCCCAGGACGGCGTGGCGCTCTAGGATCTGACGCCTTTCGTGGTAGGTGGAACCGGACATGGCACCTCTCCGCAAAGCCGGGCGTCGGTGAGGCCGGATGATGGTCCTGCCCGCCTCACCGCCGGCAAGGCCGGTGACGTCCCGAGGTGCGAACGAGCAACCATCGTGCCGCCGAGGCCGATATTAACCAATCAGCATAATAAGCCGACCGGCCATTTTCCGTCTCGTTTGTTTTAGGCGGCTGAACAAGCCGGGGCTCACCGGCGGCGTCGGTGGCGGCGGTGCCGATGTGCTGTCGGAGGCGCCAGTCTCGACCAGCCGGGCCGCAGCGTTGCGCGGTTCGCGCACCAACACGGCGTCGCCGCACACCCGCGCCGCCTCGGCGGTTTCGCTCCAGCGCAGCGGTACCGGCGTCCTCGCATTCATGACGATCTCCTGACGTTGACGCATCGTCAGGGCAGGTAGCATTCCCGTATGGCAGGCAGTGTGAACAAGCCGACATACGGCGGAATTTTTTACCAAACTCGAGCGAATGGAGGGTGACGCAGGCTGGCTTTTCCGGCGCTTGAACCCCAATTCGGGTTCGAGCGCGCGAACAGTCCGGCTGCCCGCCGCGTGGTTTACCGGATCCCGTCGGTCACGGCCTGCCGCGACCGTACGGTCGATCGTTGATCCAAATAATGTAAGAAATCCCGACGCTTCCGGCGGCAAAGACCTCGGCGGACATCCCGACCGGCGTGCCGAGCCGCAAGCGCCGCGCCGGCCCGGTGCGGCGAGAAACCGGCGCCCGCCACGATCGGGTATGTGAGCCTGGCGCCGATTGCGCGCGTAACGACCGGCCGCCGGCGTCGGCAGCACCAAATTGCCGGGCGGTTCGCCAGCCGGGTCAGCTTGCGCCGACGCGCCGACGCGGCTTGGCTCGGCCGTTGGCGAAACGATCGAGCAACCGGATCGCGACCCGCGGGCTGACAAAATGCGAAACATCCCCGCCCAGTGCGCCGATTTCTTTGACAAATCGCGAAGAAATGAACTGGTAGCGGTCCGAAGCCATCAAGAACACGGTTTCGATGTCGGGATTGAGACGCGCATTCATGCCGGCCATCTGGAATTCATACTCGAAATCCGAAACCGCGCGCAGCCCGCGGATGATCACCGACGCGCCGACCGATTGGGCAAATTGCATCAAAAGCGTATCAAAAGGGCGCACTTCGATGCGCTCGGCGTCGCCGTTTTCGAAATGGGCGACCTCGTCGCGCACAATCTCAACGCGCTCGTCGGTCGGGAACAGCGGGCCCTTGCCGTCATTGCGGGCGACACCGATCACCAGCCGGTCGACGAGCCTCGCCGCTCGCCGGATGATGTCGAGATGTCCGTTGGTGATCGGGTCGAAGGTGCCAGGATAAATCCCGACGCGCGGCGTGATCATTGGTCCCCCGTCTCGTCTCGTCGGCCGTCGCCGTTTTCGCGCTCACCGGCGGCCCCCTCGGCTGTCGGTTCGGGACCATCTTCGGTATCGTCCGGCAGCCGCGCAACCGAAACCACGCGTTCGCCCTCGCCGATCTTGAAAATCACCACGCCCTGGCTGCGCCGCCGGGCGATACGAATGTCATGCACCGGGCAGCGGATGACCATTCCGGCGTCGGTAACGAGCATGATCTGATCGTTGCCGCCGACCGGAAACACGGCCACGACCGCATCCCCCTCGCGCCGCCGCAGATCCATGTTTTCGATGCCTTGGCCGCCGCGGCCGGTGATGCGGTAATCATAAGCCGAGCTCCTCACCCCAAAGCCGCGTTCGGTGACGCTCAGCACGCATTCCTCGCGCTGGGCGAGATCGGCATAAGTCTCTTCCGAGATCGACCCGGTCTCGCCGCCATCGGCCTCCGCCTCATCCCCCGGCGCGTCGGGCTGAGTCTCGGCCTCCTCGTCGCCTTCGCGGCGCCGCCGCGCGGCGAGGCTGAGATAGGCGTCGCGCGTCTCGGGCGCCACCTCCTCGTGCCGCAGGATCGACATCGAGATCACTTGGTCGTCGGCCAACAGGCGGATGCCGCGCACCCCGACCGAAGAGCGGCCGGAAAAGACGCGAACCTCGCCGACCGGAAAGCGGATCGCCCGGCCGTTGCGGGTGGCGAGCAGCACGTCGTCGGCATCGGTGCAGGTGGCGACGGCGATCAAGCGGTCGTCGGCGTCCTCACCCTCGAATTTCATGGCAATCTTGCCGTTGGCCCGCACGTCGCCAAAATCGGACAGCGCGTTGCGTCGCACATAGCCGTTGGCGGTGGCGAACATGACGGTCAAATCGGCCCAGCTTTCCTCGTCTTCGGGCAGCGGCATGACCGTCGCAATGGTCTCGCCCGGCGCGAGGTT
>JAJPIH010000282.1 GCA_021324875.1 Alphaproteobacteria bacterium | reverse complement strand
GAGCGAGGGCGCCGGCCGCGTCGGTCTCGATCAGCGCCGCGAGGCGGCGCAACGGGTCGGGACCGGGCTCGATCGCGACAAGCCGCTCCAACCGCTCCAGACGCCGCGCCTCGGGCAGGATCACGGCCAGCACGCCGTCCTCGGCCATCATCCGCAGCGCGCCGCCCGGCGCCGTGGTTGCGAGCAGCCGGGTGAGTTCCGCCAGCACCCGCTCCGGCGACAGGGTCGGCAACAGATGGGCCAGGGCCCGGCAAGCGGCGCGCGCCGCAGCGTCGCCCGCTCCACGGCCAAACCGCGCTTCGAAGCGGTAATAGCGCAGGATTCGCAGCACGTCTTCGCGGATGCGCGTTTGCGGGTCGCCGACAAACCGAACCCGGCGCTGGGCGAGATCGACGAGCCCGCCGGTCGGGTCGTAAAGGGCGCCGTCGGGGGCCAGAAAGATCGCGTTGATCGTGAAGTCGCGCCGCGCCGCATCCTCGGCCCAGCCGGCATCGAAGGCGACCCGCGCCCGTCGGCCGAAGGTTTCAACGTCGCGGCGCAGCGTCGTGATCTCGAAATGCCGGGGCGGGGCGTCGCCCGGCGAGGCCACAACCGCGGTCACCGTGCCATGGGCAAGCCCGGTCGGAACGACCTTGATCCCGCGCGCCTCGAGTAATTCGCGCACCCGCTCAGGCGGCGCCGGGGTGGCAAGATCGATATCGGTGCGCGCGCCCGGCCCGGTTTGCGGCAGGCCGAGCAAGAGGTCGCGCACCACGCCGCCGACAAAGCGGGCTTCGACCCCGCCGGCGGCCAGCGCCTCGAGAACCGCCCGGGTGGCCGGCTCGTTGATCCATGCGGGCGGCGCGATCCAGGCCGCAGGCGGCAACTCGCTCATCGCCGCGGCAGCGGTTCGAAATGCCCGGGGATGATGCGCCCGTTCACATAACGGGGCGCGACATAAACCCCCTCCTGGCGCCGGCCAAACCCGACGGTGACGACGATCAGCACGATGGCCAGCAATCCCGTCCCGGCCACGACCAGCCACAGCCACGGAATGGCGGCCCAGGACCGCCGCGGGCGGCCGCGGGCGGCGCCCCAGGCGGCAACCCCCGCCAGATAGAGGGCAGTCGGCAGCAACAGCGGCACCACAATCGTCAAAAACACCCGCAGCATCGGCGTTTTCAGCCGGCGAGCACCTCGGCCAAATTGACAAGCATGCCCGCCGTTGCCCCCCAAATGTTGCGCCCCTCGTAGGGCAGCACAAAGAAGACCCGGCGGCGTTCGTCGAGGACCCGCTCGGTACGGCGGTGATTGGCCGGATCGAGCACAAAGGCGAGCGGCACTTCAAAAACGTCGGCAACTTCGTCCGGCTGGACCCGCAGCGCGAAGGGCGGTGCCACGATGCCGACGATCGGCGTGATCTCGAACCCGGTGCCGGTCACATAGGTATCGAGGCGGCCGATCAGGCTGACCCGGTCTCGCGACAGGCCGATCTCTTCCTCGGTCTCGCGCAGCGCCGCCGCCGCCGCGTCCGGGTCGTCGGGGTCAAGCCGGCCGCCGGGAAAGGCGATCTGGCCGGCATGCGCGCTCAAATGCTCGGTGCGCTGGGTCAGCAGCACCGACATGCCCTCGGCGCGGTCGACCAGCGGCACCAGCACCGCCGCCGGTCGCAGCGCGGCACTGGGCGGGGTCATACCCGGGTTCAAGTCATGGTCGCCGCGCGTCGCCCGGCGCAGGGCGGCGGCTTCGTGGGCGTCGCTCGCACCGCCAAAGCCGCGCCGGCCGGGAGTGCGGAACTGCGCGAAGCGGTTTCTCACCCAATCGCGCGTCAGCGGCGGCCGGCCCGCCTCATCGCCGCGGCGCATGCGCCTCACTCCGTCTCGCCGCCGGGATCGCCCAGTGAAAAAAACCTCCCGTTGCTCCACACGCCAAATTGCACCTCGCCGTTGCAGGTCTCGTATCCGCCCAGCTCGACCAGTTCGTAGAACACCGATCGCGTCAGCCGCGCCTCGAGCCCGTCACGCACCTCGATATAGGGACGCGGTTCGCCCGCTGCCGTGGTGACGACGCGCAGCGGATTTTCCGGGCCGGCGGTCACAATATCGTCCAGATTGGTGCGGAAGATCAGGACCCGGTTGCGGCCGTCGCCCGTCGCGGTGACCTCGACGGCGACAAACGGGATGTCGGCGACGGTGATGCGGCCGCGCTCGGCGGGGGTGGCAAGGCAATAGGTGCCGTCGGCCTCGCGGCGCAAGACCGAGGCGAACAGTTTGACAAGCGCCGGTCGGCGGATCGCTGAGCCGCGATAGTACCAGGTGCCGTCACGAGCGATCTCGATGTCGAAATCGCCGCAATCGGTCGGCCGGCGCTCCGCCGCCGGGCCGTTGATCGAAGAATTGCCGCTGCCGGTATTTTGCATCACTTTTGCATCTGCCACAGCGCTTGCAGGAGGATTGTCGGAACTTGGCCCCTGTTCCATCCCTCAACCCCGCCTCCGCCGATCTGGTCGCCGAGGTCGACGCACTCGGCCGGATCCTGGCGCTGGTCCGCAGCCGCATCGGCGAGATCATCTTCGGTCAGCGCGAGGTCATCGAGCAAGCGCTGATCACGCTGCTATGCGGCGGCCACGCGCTGCTGATCGGGGTGCCGGGCCTGGCCAAGACGCGTTTGGTCGAGACGCTGGGCGCCATTCTCGGGCTCGACGAAAAGCGCATCCAGTGTACGCCCGACCTGATGCCGGCCGATATTCTCGGTTCCGAGGTTCTTGAAGAGAGCGAGAGCGGCCGGCGCTCGTTCCGCTTTATCCCGGGGCCTGTGTTCTGCCAGCTGTTGATGGCCGACGAGATCAACCGCGCCAGCCCGCGCACCCAATCGGCGCTGCTGCAGGCGATGCAAGAAGGGCGGGTGTCGATCGCCGGGCAATACTACCCGTTGCCGCAGCCCTTCCATGTGCTGGCCACGCAGAACCCGCTCGAGCAGGAAGGCACCTATCCGCTGCCCGAGGCCCAGTTCGACCGCTTTCTGCTGCAGATCGACGTCGACTACCCCGACCGCGAGGCGGAGCACGAGATGCTGATCGCGACCACCGGCATCGCCGATAACCGGCCGCGGCCGGCGATGAGTGCGGCCGACCTGCTCGCCGCCCAGCGCCTGGTGCGGCGCATTCCGGTCGGGGAAAGCGTGATCGATGCGATCCTCACTCTGGTGCGCTCGGGTCGCCCCGGGACCGCGGATGAGCGCATCGCCCGCCACGTGTCGTGGGGACCGGGTCCGCGCGCGAGCCAAGCGCTGATGCTCGCCTGTCGGGCGCGGGCGCTCCTCGACGGGCGCTACAGCCCGTCGATCGACGATGTCGTGGCGCTGGCGCCGCCGGTGCTGCGCCACCGCATGGCGGTCAGCTTTGCCGGACGCGGCGAGGGGGTGACCGTGGCGCGCGTGATCGACGAAATCCTGGCGCCGTTCCGGTGACGCTGGCCCGCCCGCCCTCGCTCGCCGCTTTGCTTCCGCGTCGACCGGGGCGCGCCGTCGATCTGCGCGACCGGGCCGAGCAGACGGCGGCGGCGTTGCCGCCGCTGCTGGTGGCGGCCGAGCGGGTCGCCGCGACGGTCGCCCAGGGGGTGCATGGCCGGCGCCGCGTCGGCCAAGGCGAGACGTTCTGGCAGTTTCGACAATACCAG
>JAJPIH010000184.1 GCA_021324875.1 Alphaproteobacteria bacterium | reverse complement strand
TTCGCCCGGCCGCGCATAGGGGATGTATTTGACCGGCACCCCGAGCCGGGCGGCGATCGCCGCGGCCATATCGGGCGAAACCCCGGTCGGGTCGCCCGAGGGCGTCTTGCCGGTCACAAGCAGAAAATTGCCCATGTTGATTGCCGCGCGCAAAACGCCGCTCGGCGCCAGTTGCGAGACGACCTGTTGATCGGGCATCGGCAGAAATCCGCAAATGGTGAAAAGGACGGGCGCCATCCTGAAGCATCGCCGTCGCGACGGCACGCGAAAATTCAGCACCGATGCGCGGGATCGCCCGAGGCGGCGACCGGGCACGGGTAATCCCGGCCGGACCGCCGCCGCGACCATCCTGTCCGATCCCGATAAGGAGGCGCGGCCGCCGCCCGCCGGTTTGATCGGCCATCGCCCCTCGACGGGCGAGGCGGTTGCGGCTATGGGATGGGGTTCGACGTCCGGCGACAGTCAGGAGGGGCCATGCGGCCAACGCAGCGGGCTTGGGTGCGGAGCGGGGCGGTTTGGCTCATCTGCGCCGGATGGCTGTTCGTCGCCGCGGTTGGGGCGCGGGCGGCGACCGGCGGGCCCAGCGCGGTCGTACAGCAGTTCTACGCGCAATTGCTCGACGTCATGCAACACGCCCAGAGCCTTGGCGCGAAGGGGCGCTATCAGAAGCTGGAGCCGGTGGTGGCCGCGACCTTCGACATCCCGTTCATGACCCGGCTGTCGGTCGGACCGTCCTGGTATCGCCTCACCCCCGACCAGAAACAGCGGGCGGCCACCGCCTATGGCCGCTATGTGACGGCGGTTTACGCGACCCGCTTTGACGATTACGCGGGGCAGAAATTCGAGGTTCTGGGTGAGCAGAGGATCAAACACGGCACCCTGGTGCGCACCCAGATCATCAAGGCCAACGGCGAGCCGGTGTCGATCAATTATGTCGTGCACAACAATGACACGGCGTGGCAGATCCGCGACGTCTATGTCGGCGATGCGATCAGCGAACTGGCGACGCGGCGTTCGGAATTCGCCTCGATCCTGCGCAGCAGCGGCATCGACGGGCTGATCGCCTCGTTGAATAAAAAAGCCGACGATCTGAATATTTAAGACCTGTTAAAGCTTCGAGCCCCGAGACCGAAAGCTGCGGTTTCTCCCGGGGCCGGCCGTCCCCGGTTGCCGCGCGGTTGGCCCCTGCGGCAATCAAGCAAAGGTAATGGCCGCCAATCTCAGATAAAATCCTGCCGGCGCTCGCCATACTCGAAGTCTTGCCGTTTTACGTCCATCAGCAATGAGGAATTCGATGGCAGTTCGACGCGAGGATGCGTTCACCAAGGTTCCGGAAGTCACCTTGGTCTTCTGGATTATCAAGATTGCGGCGACGACTCTTGGCGAAACCGGCGGCGACACGGTGACGATGACCCTGAATTGGGGCTATCTCGTCGGCACCCTGCTGTTTGCGGCGGTTTTGGCGGTTCTTGTCGCGTGCCAGATTGTCGCCCGCGGGTTCCGTCCATTTCTCTATTGGGCGACGATTGTCGCCTCGACGACCTTCGGCACGACGATGGCCGATTTCGCCGACCGCTCGCTCGGGATCGGCTATTCCGGCGGTTCCTCCCTGCTGCTGGCCTGTCTGCTGGTGACCTTGGGCGTGTGGTATCTCGTCGAGGGGTCGATTTCAGTCGAAACCGTGGCCACAGCGCGGATCGAAGCGTTCTATTGGACGGCCATCACCTTTTCACAGACCCTCGGCACGGCGCTCGGCGATTGGATGGCCGACACGACCGGCCTTGGTTATGGCGGCGGCGCATTGGTCTTTGGCGCGGTGCTGGCGGCTCTCTATTTCCGGACCCACACCTCGCGGATATTGCTGTTCTGGGTGGCGTTTATCCTGACCCGGCCGCTTGGCGCCACGGTTGGCGATTTTCTCGACAAGCCGCTGCATCAAGGCGGCATGGCGTTGAGCCGGCCGCTCGCCTCGGCGGTGATTGCGGCGTTCATCGTCGTCTGCCTTGCGGTGTTGCCGCAGCGGGCCGGACGTCACCCGGGCGGGGTCGCGGCCGTGTCTTGAGCCTTAGCGCAACGCCGCCGAGAGCTGCTGCGGGGCGCCCGCCGGCGCCCAACCCACCGAATTGGAGGCCTGGGCCGAACCAAACGGGCCGAGATCGCCGGTGCTGGCCACCTGAAAGCCGCCATATTCGGCGCGCGCCTCGTCGGCGTCGTGATTGAAGGACAGCGGTGCCGTCCGCCCGCTCTGCCGGATGTTCCAGTCCTGATAGCCGAGCGAACCGTCCCAGGCGAGCGAGTTCGACAGCCAGGCATATCTGGCCAGACCGGCGCCTTTGACCTCCGCGCACACCGCGCCCGAGCCGTAGACTCCGACCGCATAATCGGACTTGCCGCCGCCCGCCGCGGTCAAGCCCGCGGCGACGCCGCGGAAGTAGTCGTCGACCGCCTCCACCCAACGGCCCCGGGCGTTGAAGTCGACGGCAAAATAGATCGCGCTCCCGGGCGGTTGGCCGATCGCCTTGGCTTCGAGATAGGCCTTGGTCGCATCACCATAGCCCGAGGCAAAGGTGAAGTGGGTCGGGTGCTGGGAATGTGATTCCCATACCGCGACAATCTTCAGACCCGCCGCCGACAATAGTCGGGCTTCGCCTGCCGACAGCGCCGGCCAGCGCGAATCCGGCTCGCGGTAATAGCGGGCGACAAAATCGAGCCGGCTGCCCTTGAGTTCGTTAAGAAAATAGCCGGTGTCGGTGGCCAGATCGATCCCCTGTCCCGATCGGATTTGTGGCGGCGGCGCCGCTGCGACCGGCGGAGGCGGCGGCGGGGCCGCGCACGCAGCCAGGGTCATTGCCGGAATGATCGACAGCAACCACGAACGGTTCAACCTATCCCCCGCACCCGGCGCGCCGGCTTGGCCCCGGCGGCCCCCATTTCGGGCAATTTTGGGTTACGCGCCGGCGCGGTGGCAACAAAAAATGGGCGAGATACCACAAAAAAGTCTCATCCCGAGGCTTGACTTGCCTGCTGCGCCCGCCGCCCGGCGCCGGCCCTGCGGGTGGTGGCGGCGCGACCCGCCGCTCGCCGGTGGTTGACAAGTGCGGATGCGGCCCGCCAACTGGCCTCGGTCTCAAAGGAGCTGCCGCCGATGCCGATCATCAACCGCATCGCCGATTTTCACGACGAGATGACCGCCTGGCGCCGTCATCTCCATGCCCACCCCGAAACCGCCTTTGAGGAGCGTGACACCGCCGCCTTTGTGGCCGCGCGCCTCGAATCGTTTGGCATCGAGGTCGAGCGCGGGATCGCCGGAACCGGTGTGGTCGGGACGTTGCGTGGCGCGCAGCCCGGACCGCGCGCGATCATGCTGCGCGCCGATATGGACGCGCTGCACATCGCCGAGCAGAACGGCTTTGCGCATGTGTCGCAGGCGCCGGGGCGGATGCATGCCTGCGGCCATGACGGCCATACCGCGATGCTGCTCGGCGCCGCCAAGCATCTCGCCGAGACCCGCAATTTCGCCGGGACGATCCATTTCGTGTTTCAGCCGGCCGAGGAGAACGAGGGCGGCGCCCGGGTCATGATCGAACAGGGCGTGTTCGAGAAATATCCGGTCGACGCCGCCTTCGGCATGCACAATTGGCCCGAATTGCCCGCCGGCCACTTTGCGATCCGGCCCGGGCCGATGATGGCCGCTTTCGACATTTTCGAGATCACGATCAACGGCCGCGGCGGGCATGCGGCAATGCCGCATCTGACCGTCGACCCGATCGTCGCCGCCGCGCAGCTGGTCAATGCCGTACAGACAATCGCCAGCCGCACCACCCATCCGCTCGACAGCGCGGTGGTCAGCGTGACCCAGATCCATGGCGGCGACACCTGGAATGTGATCCCGGAAAGCGTGGTCGTGCGTGGCACCACCCGCGCCTTCAGCCCGGCGGTGCGCGACCAGATCGAGACCGCCCTCAGGCGGATTGCGGAGGCGGTCGGCGCCGGCTGCGGCGCCGCGATCGAATGGCGCTACGAGCGGCGCTATCCGCCGACCCTGAACGCGCCCGCCGAAACCGAAGCCGCGGCCGCCGCGGCGGCGGCGATTGTCGGCGCCGGCAATGTCGAGCGCGCGCCGGTCCCGAGCATGGGGGCGGAGGATTTCGCCTTCTTTCTCGAGCGCCCGCCCGGCGCTTATATCTGGATCGGCAATGGCAGCGCCGCGGCCGGGGGCATGCTGCACAGCCCGCATTACGACTTTAACGACGCGATCCTGCCTATCGGCGCCAGCTACTGGGTGCGGCTGGCGGAGACCGTGCTGGCCAAAAACGCGGCCGCGACCCCGGGGTGAGGCGGCTCGCCGGCTCGCGCTCGGGCGAGGCCGGGGAGGCGTTGGCGAACGGGCAAGGCGCACCGCCGATGCATATGCCACTTGTCGAACTGGTCTGGCTCGCCACCGCGGTCGTCGTCGCCGGCGCCGTCAGCGGCCTGCTTGCCGGACTGTTCGGGATCGGCGGCGGGGCGGTGATCGTGCCGGTGCTCTACCAGGCCTTCGCCTGGCTCGGGGTGGTCGAGGCGGTGCGCATGCAGCTCGCGGTCGGCACGTCGCTGGCGATCATTGTGCCGACGGCGCTGCGCGCCTATCGCACCCATCTGCAGCACGATCTGGTCGTGCGCGAGGTCATCCGCCAGTGGTGGCTGCCGGCGATCGCCGGCGTCGCGGTCGGAGCCGGTGCGGCGGCGGTGGCGCCGGCCGGCTTGTTCGAGGCGGCGTTTGCGCTGATCGCGAC
>JAJPIH010000431.1 GCA_021324875.1 Alphaproteobacteria bacterium | reverse complement strand
GACCTGCCGGCCGATTTCTATCTCGAGACGGTCGAGCGGGTGTTTCATCGCCATGATCTGCCGCTCGGCCGGTTTTACGTTGGCGGCCGGCTGGTCGAACCCGCCGCGATCCGCGAGACCGCGCTGATGACGGTCGAGGGCGAGCGCGACGATGTCTGTGGACCGGGACAGACGGTCGCGGCCCACACGCTGTGCCCGGCCATACCGCCGGCAAAAAAGACCCACCACCTCCAGCTCAAAGTCGGCCATTATGGCGTTTTCCACGGCCGCCGCTGGCAGACCGAGACCTATCCCAAGGTCAAGTCGTTCATCCGGGCGCAAGGCTAGCCGGTCGCCGCGGTCGGCGGTTGTGGAGATGACGGAGCGTCCGTGGCGGCGCGGGCTCGCCGCGACGCAGAGTTGAGGGAGGGAGTGCATGCCACTGGGCGGCAAGGTCATCATCACTTGCGCCGTCACCGGGTCGATCCACACCCCGACGATGAGCCCCTATCTGCCGCTGACGCCGGACGAGATCGCGCGCGACGCGATCGCGGCGTCCGAAGCCGGGGCCGCCATCCTGCATTTGCATGCGCGCGACCCGAAGGATGGGCGGCCAACCCCCGATCCCGACGTGTTCATGCAATTCCTGCCGCGGATCAAGCAGGCGACCGGTGCGGTGGTCAACATCACCACCGGCGGCGGCCACGGCATGTCGCTTGAAGAACGGCTCGCCGCCCCGCTGCGCGCCCGGCCGGAGATGTGCTCGCTGAACATGGGGTCGATGAATTTCGGGCTCTACCCGATGCTCGGCCGCTACAAGGATTGGAAATATCCCTGGGAGCCGCAGCATCTGGCAATGACCCGCGACTTTATCTTTCGCAATACCTTTGCCGACATCGAGCGCATTTTAAAGGATCTGGGCGAAGGTTGCGGCACCCGGTTCGAGTTCGAGTGCTATGACGTCGGCCACCTCTATAACCTCGCGCATTTCCTCGAGCGCAAACTGGTCAAGCCGCCGCTGTTTGTGCAGACGATCTTTGGCATCCTCGGCGGCATCGGCGCCGACCCCGACAACCTGGTTCATATGAAACACATCGCCGACAAATTGTTCGGCAACGACTACGCCTGGTCGGTCTTGGCCGCCGGCCGGCACCAGCTGCCGCTGGTCACGATGGCCGCGATCGTGGGCGGCAATGTGCGGGTCGGGCTCGAGGATTCGCTGTGGATCGGGCGCGGCAAACTCGCCACCAGCAATGCCGACCAGGTCAGCCGCATCCGCTCGATCGTCGAGAATTTGTCGCTCGAAATCGCCAGCCCCGACGAGGCGCGCGCGCTGCTCGCGCTGAAGGGCGGCGACGATGTCGGCTTCTGAACAAGGGCTGCGGCAATGATCGACAAGCGGGTCAACAGCCTCGCCGAGGCGGTCGCCGGCATCAAGGACGGCGCGGTCGTTCTGTGCGCCGGGTTTGGCGGCGCGGGCCTGCCCGATGCGCTGTGCGAGGCGATCATCGAACAGGGCGCGCGCGATTTAACCGTCGTCGCCAATAATGCGGGCGTCGGCCGCACCGGGCTGGCCGCGCTGATGGCGGCCGGGCGGGTGCGCAAGATCATCTGCTCGTTTCCGCGCAGCTCGGGCAGTGTCGTCTTCGAAGAGCTGTACAGCGCCGGCAAGATCGAGCTCGAACTCTTGCCGCAGGGCACGTTGAGCGAACGCATGCGCTGCGCCGCAGCCGGTTTGGGCGGCTTCTATTCGCCGGTCTCGGTCGGCACGCGGCTCGCCGAGGGCAAGGAGCATCGCGAGAACGACGGCCGCATCTACGTGCTCGAAAAGCCGTTGAAGGGCGATGTCGCACTGCTCGCCGCCGACCGCGCCGACCGCTGGGGCAACCTGACCTTTCGCAAATCCCAGCGCAATTTCAACCCGACGATGGCCATGGCGGCCGATCTCGCAATCGCCCAGGTGCGCCGCATCGTCGAACTCGGCGAGCTCGACCCGGAGGTGATCCATACCCCCGGCATTTTTGTCGACCGCGTCGTGCAAGTCACCTTCTAGCTGTCGAGCGAGACGGGCAATGCTGACCTTGTATTTCTCGCCGGGTTCGAGCGCCATGGCGACCCACATCGCGCTGCACGAAATCGGCGTGCCGTTCGAGACCAAACTCGTATCGCTGGCCAGAGGCGAGCAGCACTCGCCCGAATATCTGAAGATCAACCCGGAGGGCAAGGTCCCGACATTGTTTGTCGACGACCGCAAGCTGACCGAGGTTGCCGCCACCCTCTATTATCTCGCCAGGCGTTATCCCGAGGCGGGGCTGTGGCCGGCTGGCGGCCTCGACGAAGAGGCCGAGGCGATTTCATGGATGTCGTTTATCGCCTCGACGGTCCCCCCCGCCCGTCGCGTCGGGCTCGAACGCTGGAAAGAGGTGTTCAGGCTTGCCGAGGGGCGGCTCGACAACCGGGATTGGGCGGTGGGCGGGCGCTATTCGATCGCCGACATTCACCTGTTCCGCCTCTATTGGCGGTTCAAGACCACGACCAACCCGGCGGCCGGTGAATACCCGGGCCTCGATCGCCATTTCGCGCGCATGATGGCGCGCCCGGCGGTGCAAAAGACGATCGACATCGAAAGCCGCGTCGACTGACCGGGCCGCCTATCGCAGAACCCAAAAACCCGGCGCCGAAACCGGGATCTGGGTCGTGCGGCAAGTTGTGAACGGGTTGGTCGCGGAACGCGGCGGCGGGCGCGACCGAGCGGCCGAACGCCGCAGCGAGGGGGCTGAGGCCGCTCAACTCACCACCGCCAGCAGCAGGCGTGCAAACCCGCCTCGGCCGCGCGCCCGGGCGGCGATGACGGCGTCGAAACCAAGGCTGCGGCCAAACCGATGCACCGCAAAAATCAACATCAGAATAACGATGAAGAAATAGGTCCACGGCCAGTTGTAGTAATCGTTGTAGAGGCCCAGCCACAAATTGGCCGCCTGCAACGCACCAATGACCCCCCACAAACGGACGAACAGTCCGAGCAGTAAAGACGCCGCGGTCAGCACCTCCAGACCGTAGACCGCCGGCGCGAACACATAAAAATGCGGCAGAACGATATGATTGACGAAATCGGCCTGGATCTGCAAAGCCGCGGTTTTGCCCAGCCGGATCATCCAAAAGGCGAGACCGGTCTTGCCGAAAGGCTGACCGGGCTCGTCGGTGTAAAGCGGCGGCAGTTTCCACAATGTCGCCTGCCACCACATCGCTCCGATCGACATGCGGAACAAAAGGTTCCACAGGTTTGTGAAGGTCCGCTGGCCGGGGATCGCGACAAAGGCGTAAACCGCCACGGCGAGGCCGGCGGCGAGCAACACCCAGAACACCGGGGTCGGCCAGCCGGGCTTCTCCAAAAAATGGATGATATCGACGAGCGGATTATCCATCAGACGGTTCCCCTCGATCGCGCTTGCCGCTTGCGCGCCAGCCGCGCGCCGCCGCCGCGATCACCGCAAGTGCGGCGGCACTACCCGCGTCTTGTCCCTTTTCAAAATCGCCGCTGGTGACCGCCATCCGGTTGGTCACATGGGCGAAACACAGCACCGCCCGGCGCTGTGCCATGGCAAAAGAATAGAGTGCGGCCGCTTCCATTTCGACCGCGAGAATGCCGCGGGCGCGGGCCTGACGGATTGCCGCCTCGGTCTCGCGAAACGGCGCGTCGGTCGTCCAGGCGGCGCCGCGATAAATCCGCTGCCCGGTTCCCCTCAGCTGGTCGAATGCGGCCGCCGCGAGGGTGGGCTCGGCGTCGACGAATTCGGCCGGCGGCAGATAGTGATAGCTGGTGCCCTCGTCCCGCAGCGCGCGATCGATCAGCACGAAATAAGGGGTTTCGCCTTCCGCCAGGATCTGACCGGCCGAGGTCACGCTGACCAGAAACCGGCAGCCGCAGGCGAACAATTCTTCGGCGAGCAGTACCGCGAAAGCGGCGCCGACCGCGCAACCGATGATGCCGAATTTTTCGCCTTCGTGGTCGAAGGCGTAAAGCTCGGTGTGGTAGCAGGCCCAATGGTCGAGGCGCGAGGCATGACCGGACCGGCGCAGCGATCGCAGAATGTCGCCGTCGGGGTCGAGCACACAGATCTCGGGCACCGGAACCGCGGGGAGCCCCTTCTGCCGGCGCGCTTCGCGCAGCAGATTGGCGGGGGTGAACACCGAGGCCGCGGCGTAATCCTTGCCGGCCAGGATCGGCGGCAGCCAATCGCGGTCGGCTTGCGTCGTCACAAGCGCGGCCGCCTGTGCCGCAAGATCTTATGACCGCGCCGAGAAACCTGAACCATCTCAGGCGTGTTCGACATAGGCGTCGAGCACGTTTTTGTCGCCGGCATGCTCGAAGCGGATCGCGAGCTTGTTGTCATCGACCGCGAGGACATCGCCATAGCCGAATTTCTGATGGAAGACGCGGTCGCCGACCGCAAACCCGCCGACCCGGCGCACCTCGATGCCGCGCCGCGGCGCCGGCGCGCTGGCCGTCACCAGCGGGATGCGGCGCTCGGCCCAGGACCGTCCCGCCGCCATCGGTTTGGGCTCGCTCGCCCCCGGCCAGCCGCCGACCGCGAACCCGGAATTGCGCACATCAAGGCCCGGCTCGGCGACAAATTCGATATGCTCGGGCGGCAATTCGTCGACAAAGCGCGAGCGCACCGCGCTCTGCCACTGGCCGTGGATGCGGCGGTTGGCGGCAAACGATACATAGCCGCGCCGACGGGCGCGGGTCAGCCCGACATAGGCGAGCCGGCGTTCCTCCTCGAGGGCGGCCAGCCCGCCTTCGTCAAGCGCCCGCTGGCTCGGAAACAGCCCATCCTCCCAGCCCGGCAGGAACACCGTGTCGAATTCGAGACCCTTGGCGCTGTGCAGGGTCATCAGATTGACCATGTCGCCGGCGGTATCGGCGGCGTTGTCCATGACCAGGCTGACATGTTCGAGAAAGCCGGCAAGGTTCTCGAACTCGGCCATCGCCACCACCAGCTCCTTCAGGTTTTCAAGACGTCCCGCGGCGTCGGGGGAGCGGTCGGCCTGCCACATCGCGGTATAGCCGGATTCGTCGAGCACCACCTGCACAAGATCGGTGTGCCCGACACGACCGGCCTCGGCGCGCCAGCGGTCGAGCGCGGCGATAAAGCCGGCCAGCGCATTGCGCGACGCCGGACGCAGCCGGTCGCCACGAATGAGCTCGCGCGCCGCCTCGACCAGCGGCAGCCGCTGCTCGCGCGCGACCGCATGCAGCTGCTGCAGGGTGGCGCCGCCGATGCCGCGCCGCGGCGTGTTCAGAATGCGCTCGAAGGCAAGGTCGTCGGCCGGCTGGGCAACCAGCCGCAAATAGGCAAGCGCATCGCGGATTTCCTGGCGCTCGTAAAAGCGCGGGCCGCCAATCACCCGGTAGGGCAGCGCCAAGGCGATAAACCGCTCCTCGAATTCGCGGGTCTGAAAGCCGGCGCGCATCAATATCGCGATTTCGCGCAAAGGGTGGCCCCTGCGCTGCAACGCCTCGATTTCGTCGCCGACCCAGCGCGCCTCCTCGTCGGCGTCCCACAGCCCGCGCACGATCAGCTTGTCGCCCTCGCCGGCATCGGTCCACAACGTCTTGCCGAGCCGCCCGCTGTTATGCGCGATCATGCCCGCCGCGGTCCCGAGAATGCGCGCGGTCGAGCGGTAATTCTGTTCGAGGCGAATGATCCGGGCGCCCGGGAAATCGGTCTCAAAGCGCAGAATGTTGCCGATCTCCGCCCCCCGCCAACTGTAGATCGACTGATCGTCGTCGCCGACGCAGCACAAATTGCGGCGGGCCTGCGCCAACAGCCGCAGCCACAAATATTGGGCGACGTTGGTATCCTGGTATTCGTCGACCAGAAGATAGCGAAATCGGCGATGGTATTCGGCGAGAATGTCGGGATGTTCGGTGAACAAAGTCAGGTTGTGCAATAACAGATCGCCGAAATCGACGGCGTTAACGGTGGCCAGCCGTTCCTGATAATGCCGGTAAATCTCGATCACCCGGCCTTCTGCCAGCCCTTCGCTCTCGCCCGGCGGCACTTTGGCGGGCGGCAGACCGCGATCCTTCCATCGCTCGATGACCGCCAACAGGGCGCGCGCCGGCCAGCGCCGCTCGTCGATATTCTCGGCCGCGAGGATCTGCTTCAAAAGCCGGATCTGGTCGTCGCTGTCGAGGATCGTGAAGCTCGATTTGAGGCCGACCGCCTCGGCGTGGCGGCGCAGGATGCGCGCCGCGATCGCATGAAAGGTGCCGAGCCACAACCCGTCGGCGGCGCGGCCGATCATCGCTTCGAGCCGCTCGCGCATCTCGCGCGCCGCCTTGTTGGTAAAGGTGACGGCCAACAGTTCCGCCGGGCAGGCGCGACGGGTGGCAAGGATATGCGCAAGCCGGGTCGTCAACACCCGCGTCTTGCCGGTCCCGGCCCCGGCCAACACCAATACCGGTCCGTCGATCGCCTCGACCGCGCGCCGCTGCCCCTCGTTGAGAGCGGCCAGATAGGGCGGGGGCGGTGCCACCGGCACCTCGCGGCTGACGACGGGTTCGATCATTGCGGCCAATATAGCAAGCCCGCGGCGGGGATGCAGCGCCGCCCGTGCGCCGGCCTGCGGCGCCCGGATCGCTGTCGCCCGGATCGCCGTCGCCCGTCTAGGCGGCTGGGCGCCGTCGCCCCCGGCGCGCACGAATCGGCAGCCGCGCGGTTGGCTGGCGGGCGGCGGCGCGGTACAACAATATTATGCCCCTTCCATCCCGCCCCTTGCGCATCGGCACGCGCGGCAGCCCGATGGCGCTCAGCCAAACGCGGGCGGTGCGCGACCGCCTGGTCGCGGCGCATCCGGAGCTCGCCGCCCCCGATGCGGTCGAGATCGTGACGATCCGCACCACCGGCGACCGGGTGCAAAACCGGCCGCTCGCCGAGATCGGCGGCAAGGGGCTGTTTGCCAAGGAAATCGACGAGGCGCTGCGCGACCGGCGCGTCGACTTGGCGGTGCATTCGCTGAAAGATCTCGAGACCTGGCTGCCCGACGGCATCGTGATCGCCTGCATCCCGCCGCGTGACGATCCGCGCGACGCGCTGCTGTCGCCGCCCTGGCCGCGGCTCGACAGCCTGCCCAAAGGGGCGGTTGTCGGTACGGCCTCGCTGCGGCGCCAAGCCCAATTGCTGCACCACCGGCCCGACCTCAAGGTCGTCGCGCTGCGCGGCAATGCCGGCACCCGCATCCGCAAGCTCGATGCCGGCGAGGTCGATGCGACGCTGTTGGCGCTGTCCGGTTTGCAGCGGATTGGCTGCGCCGCTCGGGCCACCGAGATCCTGCCGCGCGAGATCATGCTGCCGGCCGTCGGTCAGGGGGCGCTGGCGGTCGAATGTCGCGCCGCGGACGAGGCGATACGGGCGTTGTTGGCGCCGCTCGACGATCCGCCCAGCGCCGCCTGCGCGACGGCCGAACGCGCTTTGCTCGCCGCCCTCGACGGTTCGTGCCACACGCCGATCGCGGCGCTCGCCGAAATCGAACATGGCGCGTTGACGATCGAAGGCTTGCTGCTGACCCCCGACGGCAGCCGCGCGATCCGCGCGCGCCGGACCGGCGCCGTCGCCGACGCCGCACTGATCGGCGCCGAACTCGGCGCCGAGTTGCGCGCTCGCGCCGGCCCGGAGTTCGGGCTGGGCCGGAGTTCGGGCTTGGCGACTGACTAGATGTTCTTGGGGCCGAGACCGTCACCGCCGCTGCAGGCTTGCGCATGCAGCCAGTCGCGCACCGAATGCGGACCGTGATACACCTCGGCATAGAGGCCGACCGGCCAGGTCAGCACAAAGACGATGTTGCTGACCACATCGGTATTGCGGTTCTCGCACGGGCCGGGCAGCAAAAACCCGATCGCCAACAGCGCGATCCCGATCGCGAAATAGAGCCCGACCAGTGCGCGCATGGTCCTCCCGGGGCAATCGCGGCCGCGACAAGTTTGGTCCGGCCGCCGGCTCGCTTGAGCGAAGCCTCTCGCCTGGCGAAATGCAACCGTTAATTCCAAATTCTTGGCCGCCGGCAGCTCGCCCGGCCGCGGGATCCCGGTACAAAGCCTTGTGGCCGCCTTCGGCCCCGGCGATCGTCGGTTGCGGTGGCGGCGCGGCGGCGATAGCTTCGCCAAGGAGAGGAAGTGGCGGTGCGATATCTGAGCACCCGCGATGCGCGGGCGACGCCCGAGACGCAGCGGTTTGAGGATGTGTTGCTGGCCGGGCTCGCCGCCGATGGCGGGCTTTACGTGCCCGACCGCCTGCCGCATCTCGACCGCACCGCGCTCGCCGCCCACGCCGCCCTCCCGTACCCGGCGCTGGCCGCGCAGATCGTCGGCCTGTTCGCCGGCGATGCGTTTCCCCCCGGCGCGTTGCTGGACGCCGCGCAGGCCGCCTACCGCGGGTTCCGCCATGCCGCGGTGAGCCCGCTGGTGCAGATCGATCAGCGCCTATGGCTCCTCGAGCTGTTCCACGGCCCCACTCTGGCCTTCAAGGATCTGGCGCTGCAGCTCGTCGGCCAGCTGTTCGATCGGGTGCTCTCCCGCAAGGCGGAACGGGTGACGATCATCGGCGCCACCTCCGGTGACACGGGATCGGCGGCGCTGGCCGCGTGCAGCGGCCGCGAGGCGGTCGACATCTTTATCCTTTACCCGCACAACCGCATCTCCGAGGTGCAGCGGCGGCAGATGACGACCGTCGCCGCCGCCAACGCCCATGCCATCGCGATCGACGGCACCTTTGACGATTGCCAGGACCTGGTCAAGGCGCTGTTTGCCGATGCGCAATTGTGCGGGGCGCTGAACCTCGCAGCCGTCAATTCGATCAACTGGGCGCGGATCGCGGCGCAGACCGTCTATTACTTCGCCGCCGCCGCGGCTCTCGGCGGACCCGGGCGGCCCGTCTCGTTCAGCGTGCCGACCGGGAATTTCGGCAATGTCTATGCCGGCCACATTGCGCGGCGCATGGGACTGTCGGTCGAGCGTCTGGTCATCGGCACCAATCGTAACGATATCCTGGCGCGGTACATCGCCAGCGGCGACATGTCGATCGCACCGGTCGAACCCAGTCTGAGCCCGAGCATGGACATCCAGGTGTCGAGCAATTTCGAACGCCTGCTGTTCGAGTTGAAAGACCGGAACGGGGCGGCGGTCGCCGACGCGATTGCCGCCTTTCGCCGGAGCGGCGCCCTGCCTCGCGCCGAGCGGGAGTGGCGGGCCGCGCGCGGCTTGTTTTTCGCCCACAGAATCGATGACACGCAAACCATGGACATTATCGCCCGCACCTATGCCCGCTCGGGGATGTTGATCGACCCCCACACCGCGGTCGCGGTTGGCGCCGCCGAAGCCGAGCTGGCCGACGGCGGCGGCGCACCGATGGTGGCGCTCGCCTGCGCTCATCCCGCCAAATTTCCCGATGCGGTCGAACGCGCCACCGGCGTCCGTCCAGCCTTGCCGGCGGCGCTCGCCGACCTGTTCGAGCGCCGCGAGCGGATCACGGTTTTGCCCAACGACAAGGCAGTCGTGGCGCGCTATGTTCGCGATCACGCGCGGCGCGGCGGGAGGACCGGATGACGATCGAGCGGTCGCAGCTCAACAACGGTCTGCGGATCGCAACCGACCGGATCGAGACCGTCGACACGGTTTCACTCGGGATCTGGGTCGATGTCGGCACCCGGCACGAGCCGGCCGAGATCAACGGGGTCGCGCATTTCCTCGAACATATGGCGTTCAAGGGCACCGAGCGGCGCTCGGCCCTGGCGATCGCCGAGGAAATCGAGGCGGTCGGCGGCCATCTCAACGCCTACACCTCGCGCGAAAGCACGGCCTATTACGCCAAGGTGCTCAAGGAGGATGTGCCGCTTGCCCTCGACATCCTCGCCGACATCCTGCAGCACTCGACCTTTGAAGCCGAGGAGCTCGAACGCGAGCGCACCGTGATTTTGCAGGAGATCGGCCAGGCCAACGACACGCCGGACGATATCATTTTCGATTATTTCCAGGAACGCGCCTATCCCGACCAGGCGATGGGGCGGCCGGTGCTGGGACGGCCCGAGATCATCCGCCGGCTGCGGCGCGAGGACGTGACCGCCTATCTGCGCGACCATTACGGGGCAAGCCATATGGTCCTGGCCGCGGCCGGCAACCTCGATCATGACCGCATCGTGGCGCTGGCCGAACAGCTGCTGGCCGAGATGCCGGCGGAGCGGCCGCTTGCCACCGAACCGGCGCGCTACACCGGCGGCGAGCGGCGCGAGGAGCGCGATCTCGAGCAGCTGCATCTGATCATGGGCTTTCCCGGGCTGCGGCTCGACGATCCCGATTATTATGCCGGTGCGGTGCTGACCACCGCCTTTGGCGGCGGCATGTCCTCGCGGCTGTTCCAAGAGATCCGCGAAAAGCGCGGCCTCGTCTACAGCGTGCATTGCTTTGGCCACAATTATCGCGATGGCGGGTTGTTCGGCATTTACGCCGGCACCGGCGAGGAAGAGGCGGCCGAACTGGTGCCGGCCCTGTGCGAAGAAGTGCGCAAGCTCGAAGACGGGCTGACCCCGGTCGAACTCGCCCGCGCCAAGGCCCAGCTCAAAGCCGGGCTGCTGATGTCGCTCGAAAGCACCTCGGCGCGCTGCGAACAGCTGGCCCAGCATCTGCTGATTTACGGGACGCCGTTTGATCCGGCCGAGATCGTCGGACGCATCGAGGCGGTCGACGCCGCGGCAATCGGGCGGGTCGTGGCGCGCTTGCGGGCGGGGCCGCCGACCGTGACCGCGCTTGGTCCGCTGCGCCGGCTCGAAGACTTCGACCGCGTGCAGGCGCGGCTCGCCGCGTGACGGCGTTCTGCGATGGCGCCGCAACGCAAATCGTTTCCCCGCCTGTTTCTGCCGCGCGCGGAGCCGTTCCGGCTGTCGGGCGAGCGGGTCTATTTGCGGGCGCCCGAACGCGGCGACTGGGAAGCCTGGGCGAGCCTGCGCCAGCGCTCGCGCGCCTTTCTCGAACCATGGGAGCCGAGCTGGCCGGCCGATGCCCTGTCGCGGTTGAGCTTTCGCGCCCGGGTGGCGCGCTATGCCGAAGATTGGCGCACCGACCAGGCCTATAATTTCTTTATCTTCGCGCAGGACGACACGCTGCTCGGCGGGGTCGGGCTATCGAATGTGCGGCGCGGCGTGTCTGAAACCGCGAGCCTCGGCTATTGGATCGGCGAGCCTTTTGCGCGCCAGCGTTTTATGACGGCGGCGCTGCCGCTGGTTCTCGATTTCTCGTTTGACCGGCTGCGCCTGCACCGCGTCGAGGCGGCCTGCCTGCCGACCAATGTTCCCAGCCGGGCGCTGTTGACCCGCATCGGCTTCACGCAAGAGGGCTATGCGCGCCAATATCTGTGCATTGCCGGCCAATGGCAGGACCATGTGCTGTTCGCGATGCTGCGCGATGATTGGCGGCGCCTGAGCCGGGGTTGATCCGGCGCGCTGCGCACCGGCTCGGAACCGACGCACGGAGCGGGTGCTGGCGGGGCGGCGCGGCTGACCCGTTGGCGCCGCGCGAAGCCGGCCCGGGCTCGATCTGAAGCTTGGCCGCCGCCGATCGCGCTTGTTCTATCGCGGCGGCCGCTCGGAAGGCGGGGGATTATCGCCTTCGGCTTCGATGACCGTCCCCGACACCGGCTCGACCCATACCAGACGGTCGACGATCCCCTTGACGCCCGGCACATTTTCGGCGGCGACGCGCAGCGCCGAGCGCTCGTGCTCGTCGAGAATGACCCCGTCCAATTCGACGACCCCCTCGCTGACCGTGATCGTCAGGCCCGAGCGCGGCGCCCAATCGAGCTTTTCGAGTTCGGCGAGAACCCGCTCGCGGATCGCCTCGTCGCCGCCGGCCGCGGCCTGCGGCTGGTCCAGGACGCGGGCGAGTGCGGCCAGCAGATCGGGGCGGCTGACAATCCCGACCAGACGGTCGTTCTCGATCACCGGCAGGCGTTTGATGCGGTGGCGTTCCATCAGTTCGACGATGTCGGAAAGGGCTGCGTCGGGCGTCACCGAGATGACGTCGCGCGACATCAATTCATCGCAGACCCGGCCATGGGTCCTGACATATTCGCTCGCCGAGCGGCCCGGTCCGATCAGGAATTCGAGCCAGGGCCAATGGCGCCGCTCGGTGGCGATCTCGCTGCGGCGCAGCAGATCGCCTTCGGTCAGAATGCCCTCGACCCTGCCGGTCGGCGTAACCACCGGCAGCCCGCTAATCCGGTGCTCGAGCATCAGGCGGATCGCCTCGCGCACGCGGGTGCCGCGGCTGATCGTGACGACATCGCGGGTCATGACATCCGAGGCTTTCATCCGCTTCTCCGTTGCCGCCGGCCGGTCGGCGATTGCATTCGCCCGGCTCAACGCCGTTGCGCGGCCCTGACGAGGGCGGCGACCCCCGGCAGTTCACGGCCTTCAAGCCATTCGAGAAAGGCGCCGCCGGCGGTCGAGACATAAGTGAGCTCGTCGGTCACCCCCGCCGCCGCCAACGCCGCCACCGTATCGCCGCCGCCGGCGATGCTGCGCAACCGTCCGGCCCGGGTCAACCGCGCGACCTGACGCGCCACCGCGGTCGTGGCCTGGTCGAAGGGCGGCGTCTCAAAGGCGCCGAGCGGCCCGTTCCAGACCAGCGTCCGCGCCGCGTCGAGAGCGGCGCCGATCGCGGCCACCGTCTTGGGTCCGAGGTCGAGGATCATCATGTCCTCCGGCACCGCCCCGATCGCGACGGTCTGCGTCGCCGCACCGGTTTCGAGCGCGGCGGCGACGACCGCATCCTCGGGGAGGATCACCCGGCAGCGCCGCTCGGCGGCGAGGGCCAGCAGTTGGCGGGCATTCTCGGCTATGTCGCGCTCGCACAGCGACCGGCCGACGGCGAGGCCCTGCGCATAGAGCAGCGTGTTGGCCATCGCCCCGCCGATCGCCAGCGCATCGACGCGGCCGATGACAAAGCGCAGCAGGTCGAGCTTGGTCGACACCTTGGCGCCGCCGACCAGCGCCAGCACCGGGCGCTCGGGATGTTCGAGGGCCGCCGACAGCGCCTCGAGTTCGGCTTGCATCAACCGCCCGGCGGCAGCCGGCAGCAATTCCGCCAAGGCCGCGATCGAGGCGTGCGCGCGGTGGGCGGCGGAGAACGCGTCGTCGACATAAACCTCGCCGAGCGCGGCCAGCGCCCGCGCAAATGCCGGCTCGTTCTGCTCTTCTCCGGGATGGAAGCGCAGGTTTTCGAGCAGCGCCACCTCTCCCGGACGCAGCCCGCCGACCACGCTCTCGGCGGCGGGGCCAATGCAGTCTTCGGCAAAAGCGATGGTGCGGCCGCCGAGCGCGCGCCGCAACGGCGTCAGCACCGGCCGCAGCGACAGTTTCGGGTCGCGCCCCTTGGGCCGGCCGAAATGCGACATCACGACCACCGCCGCGCCCTTGGCGAGCAGCGCCTCGACTGTCGGCGCCAGCCGTTCGATGCGGGTCGCGTCGCTGACCACGCCATCCTTGACCGGCACGTTGAGGTCGGCGCGCAACAGCACGCGTTTGCCGCGAACGTCGATGTCGTCGAGGGTCAGGAATTCCGGCATCGCCTCTCCGCCTTATTTTGGCGGCATTCTAGTCCCGTAGCCGCCCCGATGTCGCCATCAATGGCGGAGGTTATCGCTGAGCTCGACGAGGGCGTCGCGCAGCGGCGCGCTCGAGACGGTAAAAAAGCCGGTGAACGGCGTATCGAGATCGAGAATCACAAAAACCACCGAGGCGATCGACAACGCCCCGAGCAGGATTGTGACCATGGTCAGAATATTGTGCGGGGCGCTAAGCCCGAAGCTCGCAAAGATGATCACCAGCCAGAACGCGAGGACCAGATAAAACGGCATCGAGATCGAGCCATGCGCCTCCTCGATGACTTTCCATCGTGCGCGCATAAAGGCTTCGAACTGGTTGATGCAACTCTGCTGCAGCTCTCGGTGCCGCCGGTCCTGGGGATCGAGGCTGCGGATCGCGGTTTCCACCGCCGCCAAAAGCCCGTTCATGCGCTCGCCGTTCAAGTTCGAGGCCGGGGCAGAGGGGAGTTTGCTCGGATCATAGCCGGGCGGCGGCGGCTCGTCGGGCCAGGCGGCGGCGATGCGGGCGGCAGTATAGTCGCGAAGCATGACCCGCGCCGGCTCGGCCGCCGGACCATATTCGCGCAACGAGCGGTCGAGCTGGATCAGCTGGATCGAGACCGTGCGCAGGTCGTTTTCGATCGTGTCGAAGTGCTGCTTGACCGAATTGGTCAGCAAGCCCAGAACGAGCGCGGCGAAGGTGACCAGCATGGTCATGACCAGCTGGATCAGTTCGGTGGTTTCGCGGCTGCGATGCCGCTCCGACAAGAACCGCCGGATAACCATGCCCAGGGTGCTGCCGGCGAGCAGCAGCAGCAACAGCGCGAGGGCGCTTTCAAGCTCGGTCAACACCGCTTCCCTGCGCGCGGCTGTGGCGCCATTTGCGGCGACCGGCGCCGGCCGCCGATCCGCCGCCCCTCGGTCGCAGTCGCCACCGCACCTTTTAATGACCGCCGCCGGCTGCTATGGAGTTGCTCCGCAGAGCGGGTCCGGGCTGCGGTTTTCGGCCGCGACGGCGGCGGCGGCGCGCAGCACCCCCAACGCCGCGAGGAGTATGAATGATCAAGACCATCTTGGTTGCGGCCGGCGGCAGCGAGACGGACGAAGCGGTGTTCGCCGCGGCGCTGGCGGTGGCGCGGCCGTTTTCGGCCCATCTCAATTTTCTCCATGTCCGGCTCGATGCGACGGCAATGGCGATCACAATGTCGTCGGAAGGCGGCGCTTCGCCGCTGGCCGGCGGCCTGGTCGAGCGCCTGGAGGAGGCGGCCGATCTGCGCGAACAGCAGGCCCGTGCGCTGTTCGATCGTTTCTGTGCGGGCCACAGCCTCGCCATCGCCAATGCGCCGCCGGGTCCGGCGGGGCCGTCGGCCTCCTGGCTGCGTGAGGTCGGCCCGGAGCAGTTGTTGCTTTCCGAACATGGCCGCGCCGCCGATCTGATCGTGGTCGGGCGCCCGGCCGACGCCGACGGCGCCTCGTTCGCCAACATCGAAACCGCGTTGATCGGCAGTGGCCGCCCGGTTCTGATCCCGCCGGCGACGACAATGACGACACTGCCGGAGACCATCGTGATCGGCTGGAAGGCGACCCGCGAAGCCGCGCATGCGGTGACCGCGGCAGCGGCGTTGTTCGCGCATGTCAAGCGCGTCCGGATCGTGACCGTCGCCGAAGAGGAGGATCTGTCGAGCGAAGAGGGCAGCCAGCTGACCGCCAATCTGCGCTGGCGCGGGATCGAGGTTTCGGCCGAGCGGCTGCGCCCCGACCAGCACGGCGCGGCCGATACGCTGATCCACGCCGCTACCGAGGCGGGAGCGCTGCTGGTCATGGGCGGCTACGGCCGCGGCCGGTTGCATGAATGGATCTTTGGCGGCTTTACCCGCCATGTGCTGCGCAGCGCCCTCGCGGTTCCGGTGTTTATCGTGCATTAGCGGCAGCACCTTGTTACAGTGCGGTCCTCGGCCATGTGGCTTGGCGCCGCTTGGCAAGAGCGGATGGTCATCTACCTGTCATAACCGGGCGTTAAGAAGCCGGCCGAGCGGCGGGTTCACCAGCGCCGCATTATTGCGGGCGGACAATTGCGCCACGCCCGAACCCGCCCGTTGCTCGAAACGTTGGCTCAGATCGAGCCGTTGAACCGAGGAGGCACGGGCGTGGACCAGGATCGCGATCGCACCGGAAGTCCGGGACCATTGTCGGCCGATGAGGTCGAGCTGATCGACCGATGGTGGCGCGCGGCCAATTATCTGTCGGTCGGGCAGATCTATCTGCTCGACAACCCGCTGCTCGAAACGCCGCTGCAACGCACCCACATCAAGCCGCGGCTGCTCGGCCATTGGGGGACCACACCCGGGCTCAACTTCGTCTATGCCCATCTGAACCGGGTGATCAAGGCGCGCGATCTCGACATGATCTATGTCTGCGGGCCGGGCCATGGCGGCCCCGTCATGGTCGCCAACACCTGGCTCGAGGGCACCTATAGCGAGGTTTATCCGAATATCGGCCAGAACGCCGAGGGCATGCGTCGGCTGTTTCGCCAGTTCAGCTTTCCCGGCGGCATTCCAAGCCATGCCGCGCCCGAGACGCCGGGCTCGATCCACGAGGGCGGCGAACTCGGCTATGCGCTGTCGCATGCCTATGGCGCCGCCCTCGACAATCCCGACCTGATCGTCGCCTGCGTCGTTGGCGACGGTGAGGCGGAGACCGGCCCGCTCGCCACTTCGTGGCATGCCAACAAGTTTCTGAACCCGGCCAGCGATGGGGCGGTGCTGCCGATCCTGCATTCGAACGGGTACAAGATCGCCAATCCGACGATCCTCGCCCGCATCCCGCACGAGCAGCTCGAAGCGCTGTTCAAGGGCTACGGCTACCAACCCTATTTTGTCGAGGGCGACGAGCCGCGGGCGATGCACCAGCGAATGGCGGCCGTGCTCGACCGGGTGCTGGACGAGATCGCCGCGCTGCAAAAACGCGCGCGCGCAGGTGAGAACATTGTCTGCCCGCAATGGCCGATGATTGTGCTCAACAGCCCGAAGGGCTGGACCGGTCCCAAAACCGTCGACGGCCTCAAGACCGAAGGCTATTGGCGCTCGCACCAGGTGCCGTTTGGCGAAATGGATCGGCCCGAGCATGTCAGGCTGCTCGAGGAATGGATGAACAGCTACCGGCCGCGCGAGCTGTTCGATCAAGACGGCCGGCTCAAACCCGAAATTGCCGCACTCGCCCCCGCCGGGGCCCGCCGCATGAGCGCCAACCCGCATGCCAATGGCGGTTTGCTGCGTCGCGAGCTGATGCTGCCCGATTATGCCGATTATGCGGTGCCGGTCGCCCATCCCGGCCAGCACGACGCCGAATCGACGCGGGTGATGGGCGCCTTTTTGCGTGACGTGATCCGCCAGAACCGCAATTTCCGCGTGTTCGGACCGGACGAGACCGCATCGAACCGGCTGTCGGCGGTGTTCGAGGTGACCGAGCGCGCCTGGGCGGCGGAAATCCTGCCCGAAGACGACCATTTGGCGCCGGCCGGCGGCGTGATCGAGATATTGAGCGAACATACCTGCGAGGGCCTGCTCGAAGGCTATTTGCTGACCGGGCGCCACGGTCTTTTCAACTGTTACGAAGCCTTTATCCATATTGTCGATTCGATGTTCAACCAGCATGCCAAATGGCTCAAGGCGTCGCGTGAAATCCCGTGGCGGCGGCCGATCTCGTCGCTCAACTATCTGCTGACCTCGCATGTCTGGCGACAGGACCATAACGGATTCAGCCATCAGGACCCCGGCTTTATCGACCATGTCGTCAACAAAAAGGCCGATATTATTCGGGTCTATCTGCCGCCCGACGCCAATACCCTGCTGTGGGTCACCGACCACTGTCTGCGCAGCTGGAACCGGATCAATGTGATCGTCGCCGGCAAGCAGCCACAGCCGCAATGGCTCGACATTGACGCCGCGGTCAAGCATTGCGACGCCGGCATCGGCATCTGGGAATGGGCGAGCAATGACCGCGGCGGCGAACCCGATGTGGTGATGGCGTGCGCCGGCGACGTGCCGACGCTCGAAACCCTCGCCGCCGTCGACCTGTTGCGCCGCCACATCCCCGATCTAAAGATCCGGGTGATCAACGTCGTTGATCTGATGACCTTGCAGCCGCATGAAGAGCACCCGCACGGCATCACCGACCACGATTTCGACGCGCTGTTCACCACCGACAAGCCGATCATTTTTGCCTATCACGGCTATCCGACGCTGATCCATCGCCTGACCTACCGCCGCACCAACCACCGCAACCTGCATGTCCGCGGCTACGAGGAGGAGGGCACCACCACGACGCCGTTCGACATGGTCGTGCGCAACGATCTCGATCGGTTTCATCTGGCGGGTGATGTGATCGACCGGGTGCCGCGGCTCGGCGCTATCGCCGCCTATGCCAAACAGGCGCTGCGGGACAAGCTGATCGAGCACAAGCAATACATCACCCGCTATGGCGACGACCTGCCCGAGGTCAAGAACTGGCGTTGGCCGCATCCCTAGGCGCCGACGCGGCACGGTCATGCCTGACGGCGCGCCAATGGCCGGCCACCGCGCCTTGGGTCCCGGCGAAGGCGGGGGCGCTCCGGCGACCGCAAAGAGGCTCGGCGGAACGGGTTCCTGCCAACGCCGGAACCTCGGAGCCGTCACGCTTGCCGGCCGCTTCAACAAAAGGGCCAATCGTTTCAAAAGGATCGACCGATGCTGTCGATCTCGCTCGAAAAGCTCGCTTTTATCGTCGCCAAGGCGCGTGAATACGACGCCGAGGTGCCGACCGACCGCGATTATAACGAGGGTTCGGACGCCGCCGATGATGATGAGCGCGAAGTGCTGCTCGATACGCCGGACAATCCGGCCGAGCAGGAATTGCGCGATGCGATCGACAGCCTCAACCAGGACGAACGCGAGGAATTGCTGGCCTTGGTATGGCTCGGGCGTGGCGATTACGATGCCTCGACTTGGCCCGAAGCGCTGCGCCAGGCACGCGACAGCGCCGGCGCCACCGAAACCGGCTATCTGGTCGGCACGCCATTGCTCGGCGACTATATCGAAGAAGGGGTCGCGGCGCTCGGCTTGTCGCTCGAGGGTTTCGAGCGTGGTTAACCGCGCCCTCGACCCGCCGCGCCGTTTAAAGTTCGCGGTCGTCGCCAGGCCGCGACCGACCTGTGCGGACCGACCGCCCGCTCGACGCGAGCCGCGCCTGGGCGAGATCGGTTGCTTCGAGCCCGGTGGAAAATCGGCTAGGCTCGGGCCACCACCGGGGTGATGCGGGAGGACCGGCGATGAAATTCGGGATTTTCTACGAACACCAGCTACCGCAACCGTGGGAAGACGACGCCGAACAGCGGCTCTACCGCGATGCGCTCGAACAGGTCGAACTCGCCGACCGCCTTGGCATCGATTATGTCTGGGAGGTCGAGCACCATTTTCTCGAGGAATACTCGCATTCCTCCGCCCCCGAGGTGTTTCTCGCCGCGTGCTCGCAGCGCACGACAAACATTCGCCTAGGCCACGGCATCACCTTGATGCCGCCCCATTACAATCATCCGGCGCGGGTCGCCGAGCGTATCGCGACCCTCGACCTTGTCTCGAACGGGCGGGTCGAATGGGGTACCGGCGAGTCGGCGACAGCCGTCGAGATGGGCGGGTTTGGCGTTGAGCCGAACGACAAGCGGGCGATGTGGGAAGAGGCGACCGAGCAGGCCGCCAACATGCTGGCGATGCGGCCCTATCCCGGTTTCACCGGGCGCTGGTTCGAGATGCCGTGCCGCAATCTGGTGCCGAAGCCGGTGCAAAAACCGCACCCGCCAATGTGGGTCGCCTGCTCGCGCCGCGAGACGATCCATCTCGCCGCCCGCAAGGGACTGGGTGCGCTTGCATTCGCCTTTCTCGAGCCCGAACAGGCGGCAAAATGGGTCGAGGAATATTACGCGATTATCAAATCCGAGGAATGCGTGCCGATCGGCCATCGGGTCAACCCGAATATCGCGATCGTGACTGGGATGTCATGTCATCCCGACGAGGCCGAAGCCATCCGCCGCGGCCTCGACGGGTTCAAATTCTTTGGCTATTCCCTCGGTTACTACGCGGTCTTTGGCGAGCACCGGCCGGGGCGCACCAATTTGTGGGAGCGGTTCTTACAAGTCAAGGACCGGCTGCCGGATAATGCCGGGCGCGGCGGCATCGGCACGCCGGCGCAACTGCGCGAGCATCTGTTGCGCTATGAACGGGCCGGCATCGATCAGGTCATGTTTGTGCAGCAAAGCGGCGGCAACCGCCACGAGCATATCTGCCAATCGCTCGAAACCTTTGCCGCCGCCGTGATGCCCGAATTCAAGGAGCGTGAGCCGGACCGTATCGCGCGCAAAGAGCGCGAGCTGGCGCCCTATATCGAGGCGGCCTTGGCGCGCAAGCCGCGCATGGCGCCGGCGGCGGAGGCCGCCATCCCGCTTGTCGAAGCGCTGGGCCGCAAGGCGGCAGTGCCGATCGTGCTCGGCGGTGACCGCGGCGGCGCCATCTCGATCCCGACCGCCGACCCGCTCACCGCCGGCTGAACGCGCCGCTCACCCGTCGGCGGGCGCCTCGCCTGCCGGCGGTTAGAGCCTTTCGACGCCGGCGCGGGCGCAATCCTCATCCTGCTGCGAGGTGCCGCCGCCGACCCCGCACGCCCCCTCGACGACACCGTTGCGGATGATCGGCACCGCCCCTTGGCCCATGATCATCTCACCGCCCGAGGCCTGCGCGATACCGCGCGGGGTCGGCTGGTCGGCGCGCGCCTGCATCTCGCCGCTCGAGCGGCCGAACGCCGCGGACGCCACGGCCTTGCCCTGGCAGCCATAGACCGAGGCCCAGATCGCCCCGTCCATGCGCTGCAACGCGACCAGCCGGCCGCCGGCGTCAACCACGGCGGCGCTGATCTTGATGTTGAGCTCGCGCGCCTTCGCCAGCGCCCCCTCGATGATCCGGTTGGCTTCCTGAAGGGTTAATGTCATCGCCGATCTCCCCTTTGACAGCGCTCCCGCGACCGCGACTATAACGCCGCCGGCTCAGGTCACCTTTGCAAATTTCTGCAGGGTGCGGATCACCGCCGGTCGCGGCGTGTCGGGGTAGATCTGCGGCCACGCCGTCCACGACACCTCACCGACATAGATGTCGCCGCGGCTGTCGACCGCAAGCCCGTGCGGGGCCAGGAAGCGGCCGGTTTCGGTCCCGGCCGGGGTGTCGCCAAAGCGCCCGAGCAGTTTGCCGTGATTGTCGACGATACTGACCCGCGGGCCCAAATTCGGGCTGTTGCGGTTCACTCCCATCCCCGGTCCGACCTCGCCGATATAGCAGATCGGCTGCTTGGCATAGGGCATATAGAGCCCGCACGGGCGGTGCAGATTGTTCCACTGGGTCTCGTATTTGCCGTTGCCGTCAAACACCTGCACGCGGTGGTTCTCGCGGTCGGCGACATAGACCCAGCCCTCGGCATCGGTGCAGATGTTGTGCACGATGTTGAACT
>JAJPIH010000085.1 GCA_021324875.1 Alphaproteobacteria bacterium | reverse complement strand
TTGGCATTCCGCCTCGCCGGCGCCGGGATGAAGGTAGCGGTGGTCGAGCGCCATCTCGTCGGCGGCACCTGCGTCAATACCGGCTGCACCCCGACCAAGACCTTGGTCGCGAGCGCCTATGCCGCCCGCATCGCGCGCCGCGCCGCCGAATATGGGGGGGTGGTCGCGGGCGATGTCGGCATCGATATGCGGCGGGTCAAAGCGCGCAAGGATGCGATTGTGGCGGCGTCGCGAGACGGGTTGACCGCCGCCCTCGAGGGCGCCGCCAACATCACGCTCTACCGCGGCCACGCCCGGTTCGCGTCGCCGCAAGCAGTGGAGGTTGCGGGCGCGCGGCTGCAGGCCGGCCGGATCTTTATCAATGTCGGCGGCCGCGCGCTGGCGCCGGCGCTCCCCGGCATCATCGACGTCCCCTATCTGACCAATTCGTCGATGATGGATGTCGATTTTGTGCCGCGCCATCTGATCATTGTCGGCGGCAGCTATATCGGCCTCGAATTCGGTCAGATGTACCGCCGCTTTGGCAGCGCGGTCACGATTATCGAAATGGCGCCGCGGCTCATTCGCCACGAGGATGAGGATATATCGGCGGCGATCAAGGACATCCTCGAGCGCGAGGGCGTCGAGGTCAGGCTCGATGCCGAATGCATCAGCCTCGCCAGGCGCGGCGACGAGATCCTCGCCAAGGTCGATTGCGCCGCCGGCGCCCCCGAGATCGCCGGCTCACATCTGTTGCTGGCCGTCGGCCGGCGGCCGAATACCGACGATCTCGGTCTCGACCAGGCCGGGGTGCGCTGCGACGAGCGCGGCTATATCGTCGTCGATGACCAATTGCAGACCACCGCACCCGGCATCTGGGCGCTCGGCGATTGCAACGGCAAGGGAGCCTTCACCCACACCGCGTACAACGATTTCGAGATTGTCGCCGCGAATCTGCTCGACCACGATCCGCGCCGGGTCAGCGAGCGCATCACCGCCTATGCGCTTTACACCGACCCGCCCTTGGGCCGCGTCGGCATGAGCCTGGCCGAGGCGCGGGCCAGCGGGCGGCGGGTATTGGCGGGCGAGCGGCCGATGACGCGCGTTGCCCGTGCGGTCGAAAAGGGCGAGACGCAGGGCTTTATGCGTATTCTCGTCGATGGCGACAGCAGGGAAATCCTCGGCGCCTCATTACTCGGGACCGGATGCGACGAAGCGGTGCACGCGATCCTCGACCTGATGTACGCCAAAGCCCCGTACACGGTCTTGGCGCGCGCGATGCACATTCATCCGACGATCAGCGAATTATTGCCGACGATTTTGGGCGATCTGAAGCCGGTTGGTTGAGCGGGCCGGTCCTCGACCAAGGCGGAGTGCCGTCTTTGAAGTGAACTCGCACCAGGAAGCGGAGATCGGATGCAAGATCACGACATCAGGGCCGCCCTCGATCGCCACTGGGCGGCCTCCGACGCCAACGACTTCGCGACCGAGCACCAGATCTACCAGGAGGATGCGGTGCTCGAATACCCGCAGTCGGGCGAGCGCATCCGCGGCCGGCGCAACATCGAGGCGTCTCGCGCCGCACAGCCGAACCGGAAACGCTTCACAGTGCGGCGGATCATCGGCGCCGGCGATCTGTGGGTGAGCGAATTTGTCCTGACCTATGACGGGCGCCCGTCTTACACCGTCAGCATCATGGAATTTACAGACGGAAAGGTGGCCCGCGAGACGCAGTATTTCGCCGATCCGTTTGCGCCGGGGGCTTCGCGTGCGCAATGGGTCGAGCCGATGGGCTGACACCTGGCCGCTATCCGGGCCGTCATCCCCCGCTCACCCGCGCCGAACTGCCGGTCGATACGGTCGCGCTCGCGCGTTACCTGATCGGCAAGCTCCTGCTGCGCGAGACGGACGAAGGCATTGTCGGCGGCCATATCGTCGAGACCGAGGCTTATGACGTCGGCGACGCGGCCGGGCACGCCTATCGCGGGGTGACGCCGCGTAACCGGTCGCTTTTTCTCGAGCGCGGCCACGCCTATGTGTATCTCGCCTATGGTAGCGCATATATGCTGAATGTCTCGAGCGAGACGGCCGGGATTGGCGCCGGGGTGCTGATCAGGGCGCTCGAGCCTTGCGCCGGAATCGCCATCATGCAGCGACATCGTCATGTCGAGCGGCTGCGCGATCTGGCGCGGGGACCGGGAAGACTGGCTGCGGCATTGCAGATCGACGCCTTATTCGACGGGCTCGATCTTTGCCGCGGACGCTTGCTGTGGCTCGCCGGCGCCGATCGCAAAGCCGGCGACATCGGGCAGAGCGTCCGGATCGGGGTGCGGCCGGATGCCGAGCGGCCTTTGCGATTTTATCTTCGCGGCAGTCGGTTTGTCAGCGGGCCAAGAGCGCTGTCGCCATAGCCGCCGGCGCGGCCCCGCTCCGGTCTTGGGGCGGGCCGGGTTCCGTTAGCGATGTCCGCCACCGCGGCCGGAGCCGCCGCGACGAGCGCCGATCGCGCCGCGGCCGCCTTCGGGCGGTCGGCGAGCGCCGGCCGCCCCGGGATGATGCTCGGGGTTAGTTGACGAGGCCGTAGAATTTGGCGGCGTTCTCGCAGGTGATCTTGTGGATCGCCTCCGGCGACAATCCGGCGAATTGCTCTTCGATGTATTTCGCGCTTTCCGGCCAGATGCCGTCGGTGTGCGGGTAGTCCGAGCCCCACATCAGCGTCTCGACGCCGATGTCGTCGACGAGCTTGGCGCTGATCGGGTCAAACTGGAACGTCGCCTTGCATTGGCGGCGCCAATATTCCGACGGCTTCAGTTTCATCAGATCGCGGAAACGGTCCTCGAATTCGAAATCCATGCGGTGCAGCGCATAAGCGAGCCAGCCCGCACCGCTCTCGCCAAACGACACGCGCAGCCGCGGATAGCGCTCAAACACCCCCGCCCCCATCATCCCGGCGATGATGTGGATGAGCCCCATCTGGAACGCCGACACGCCGGTGAACATCGCCGCCCGGCGAACCTGCGGCGCCTCTTGGCGGGCGCGCGGCGGGGTCGTCGGGAAGGTGTGGAAATGCAACGGCAATTGCACCTCGTCGACCGCCTGCCAAAACGGCTCCCAGCTCGGATGCCACATCGGCTCCATGTCCCACGAACAGGAGAGTTCCAGACCTTTCAGGCCCATCCTGGCGACGCGATGAACCTCTTTGACCGCCAGCTCGACGCTGCCATAGGGCAGGCAGGCGAGGCCGATCTGGCGATCGGGGTAGTGGCTGCAAAAATCCTTGAGCCAATCGTTGTAAATGCGCAGGACCTCGTTCGAGGCCTCGGCGTCGTTCAGTTTCGAGGCGGTGCCGAGGACGCCATAGATGATCTCGGCGTCGACGCCGTCGGCCTCCATGTCTTGCAGGCGCAGATGCGGATCGCTGCAGCGCACCTTGCCGTGCTTGGCGTCTTCGTAAAGGCCGCGCGCCGCCATGATGTCGACCCGGACATTCTGCCCCGGCACGTGCTTGGCGCCGCCCGGACCGACGCCATAGAGCAGGCCGAAATTGGCCCCGTTCTTGGCCACCCATTGCGGCCCGTCGGGACCGTCCTCGACATAGGGCATGCGCTCCTTCAAATCCTGCCGGGCATTCTCGACAAACAGGTTGGGCGGCATCCACGGCATATCGAGATGGCAATCGGCCGAGATCCTGCGGTATTGCATGTCCGTTCCCCGCTTTTTCGTCTGTATCGCCGCGACTTTACTCCGTTGGCGCGGGCTGTGCGGCGAAAACGGTCGGGTCATCCCGCCATTTTTTGCAGACGCGGCATGACCGGCGCGCAATACCGGCGCCTGCCGGCAGCGCGGCTTGCTTGGCGGCGCTGTATTGGGGCATCATTCCCGCCGGCCTAGAGTAAAGGAGCGGCCCATGCCCGATGCGGCGGCGATTGAAACGGCTGAAGCAGGGCGCGTCGAGGTGCCGGTGCGGCTTGGCGGGCTCGACCATGTCGTGTTGCGGGTCGGCGATCTCACTCGCGCGATCTCGTTCTATCAGCGCATATTGGGTTGTCGTGTGGAACGCGAGTTGCAGCAGCCGCGACTGGTGCAATTGCGCGCCGGCGCGGCGCTGATCGATCTCGTGCCGGCGGCAACCTCGCCCGGCGAGGCCGGCGACCAGGCCGGGCGCAATATGGACCATTTCTGCATTCAGGTGCGCGGCTTCGACGCCGCCGCGCTGAAGGCGCATCTCGAAAGGAACGGCGTCGACCCGGGCGAGGTGCATGAGCGCTATGGGGCGGAGGGCTATGGGCCGTCGATCTATATCCGCGACCACGACGGCAACACCGTCGAATTGAAGGGCGAAGCGACCCGCGGGTTATAACCCGGATAGCGGCGGGCACGGGTCGCGCGCCCGACCCGGCCGGCCTTTCGGCCTGGCGCGCGCCGGCGGCGAACCGTAAAGCCGGAGCAATGGGCCCACACGGATCGGGGTGAGGCGATGACGGACTTTTTCCCGGGTTTCGAGGCGCGACGGATCAAGACCTCGGGCGCCGAAATCAATCTCGTGACCGGCGGCAGCGGGCCGCCGCTGTTATTGCTGCACGGCTATCCGCAGACGCATTTGATGTGGCGCAAGCTGGCGCCGCGTCTGGCGCGGGAATTCACGCTGGTGATCCCCGATCTGCGCGGCTACGGCGACAGCTCGAAACCGCCCGCCGGTCAGGACAACGAGAATTACAGCAAGCGGGCGCTGGCGCTCGATCAGGTCGAAACGATGGCGGCGCTCGGTTTCGAGCGCTTCATGGTCGCCGGTCACGACCGCGGCGCACGGGTCGCCCACCGGCTCGGGCGCGACCACGCCGAGCAGATCGAGCGCATGGCGCTGCTCGACATCGTGCCGACCCTTTATCGCTTCGAAACGATCGACCAGAAATCGGCAACCTCGAGCTGGCACTGGTTCTTCCTGCTCCAGCCGCGCGGCTTTCCCGAGCGGTTGATCGGATCGGAAGCGGAGTTCTTTCTGCGCCATCAATTCGCCGGCCTGTTGCGCGAACCGGCCAAGCTCGAGCCCGAGGCCTTCGCCGAATATCTGCGCTGCTTCAAAAACCCGGAGACGATCCGCGCCACCTGCGACGAGTATCGCGCCGGCGCCTCGATCGATCTCGAACACGACCGCGCCGACCGCGGCCGCAAACTGACCATGCCGTTATTGATGCTGTGGGGCAAACGCAGCGCCCAGGGAAGCGGCTACGATGTGCTCGCGGTGTGGCGCGCGCACGCCGAAAACGTCAGCGGCCATGGGATCGACAGCGGCCATTTCATCCCCGAAGAGGCACCCGAGGAAGCCTATCAGGCGCTGCGCGAGTTTTTCGCCGCCGGCAATTCGCGCTGAGCTTAAAGCGGCGTCGCGCGCGGCCGATCGCGCTGCCCGATCTCGACGCGGCCGCGATTTGACGGTAAACGCGCACGATCCCGAGCGGGCCGCGCAGCCGCGCCGCCATCGCCCGCGACAGGGGCGGTCAATGCCGGTGCGATCCATTCTTGTCTATGTCACCAGCGACGCCGACAACGCGCTCGGCGAAAACGTGCTGAAACTGCCGCTGCTGCTGGCGCTCGGCACCGGCTTTCCGGCGGCCAGCATCGCCTGGGTGCCGGGCACCAGCGGCGAGTTTCACCTTGAACGGGTGCTGGCGCCGTTGGTCGGCGGGCGGATTGCCGAATTCATCACCGATCTTGCGATCCCGACCGACCCGCGTGCGGCGTGGCGTTACCGGCACCCGGTGCTCGCCCGCCACTTCGATCTCGTCATCGACACCCAGCGCTATCTCGGCCGCACCCTGTTCCTGCGCCGCATCCCGCATCACCGCTTTATCAGCGGGACGTGGCGATACCTCTTTTCCGACGCATCGCCGCCGCGGGGGATGTCGCGCCGGCCGCCGCGGCTGGTCGACAAGCTGCTGGGCCTTGCCGCGGCGGCGGCCGGGCATGAAATCCCGGTGGCCAACCCGATCCCGCTGCCGGCGGCGCTGCGCGCCCGCGCCGCCGAATTGCTGCCGCCAGGACCGGTTTACGTCGGGTTTTCACCCGGCGCCGGCGTCAAGCACACCGGAAAATGCTGGCCGATCGACAATTTTATCGGCCTTGCCCGGCGACAGGTCGAACAGGCGCGGGTGCCGGTGTTCCTGCTCGGCCCGGACGAGCGCGAATGGGAAGCGGGGCTGCGCGCCGCCGTCCCGCAAGCGCTGTTTCCCGAGCGGGCGAATGCCGCGCAACCAGGGGCTCCCGCCGGTCCGAGCCTGGTGCCGGCCCTGGCCGAGAGGCTGGCGGCGGCGGTCGCCAATTGTTCGGGCACCGGCCATCTGTTGGCGGCCGGCGGCGCGCCGATGGTGTGTCTCTATGGCCCGACGCGGCCGGAAAAATACGCGCCGTTCGCGCGGGCGCTGATCTGTCTCAAGGCCCAGGATTTTGGCGCCGACGCGATCGCCGCGATCCCGCTCGACGCGGTTGCCGACGCGGTCGAACGCCAGCTCGCGGTCGGCCCGGCGCTGGCGACGGCCGAACCGGCCCGTCCGACGGCGGCGCCGCTGCTGGCGCCGGTCTCGGCCGGTGAGCTGTTTGACAAGATCAGCATCCTGACCATCAAGGCCGAACGCATCGCCGAGCCGGAGAAACGGGCCAATATTCTGCACGAACTGGCGGCGCTCCACGCGGTGCGCGCCGCCGAGCTTGCCACCAGCGACGCGGTCGAGGAGCTTTGCCGGGCGCTGGCCGAGGTCAACCGCGCCCTGTGGGACATCGAAGACGCGCTGCGCGCCTGCGAACGCGAGCGGCGCTTCGATGCGCAGTTCATCACGCTTGCGCGCAGTGTCTATCGGGAAAACGACCGGCGGGCGGCGATCAAGCGGCGACTGAACGAATTGACCGGCTCGGCCATCATCGAGGAGAAATCCTACAACGGTCTATAACGGCGGGCGGCCCCGCGACGACACTCGGCCGCGCCCGCTCCCGCGAGAGGCAAAAGGGTCATGGCGGAAGCAAGCAATTTGCCCGAACGTGCGCAAGCGTTGCTGGATTGTTGGTTCGGGCCGCCGGGTGACCCGCAGCGCGAGCGGCACCGCGAGATTTGGTTTCGCAGCACCCCCGAATTTGACGCCGCCCTCAGCCGCGAATTCCTGGCCGATTACGAAGCCGCCGCCGCGGGTCGGCTCGCGCTTTGGGAAAGCACGGCGAACGGCGCGCTGGCGCTGTTGCTGTTGCTCGACCAGATCCCGCGCAACATTTTCCGCAACACGGCACGCGCCTATGCCAGCGATGCCCTTGCCCGGGCGGTTGCCGACCGGGCGTTGGCCCGCGGCTTCGACCGGATGGTGCCGCCGGCCTGGCGGATCTTTTTCTACATGCCGTTCCACCATAGCGAGGATCTCGCCGACCAGCGCCGGTCGGCGGCGTTGTTCGACACCCTGCCGCGAAATCCCGACCGGCGCGGCTCATTGCGCCGTTACGGGCAGCCCTATGTCGAGGTCATCGCGCGTTTCGGTCGCTTTCCGCACCGTAATGCGATCCTCGGCCGGCAATCGACGCCGGAGGAGCTGGCGTTTCTGGCCGAGTGCGAGCGGCGCCGGGCGGGCGACGGGGGCGAGACGCCACCCGCGGCGACAACGAATTGAACACCGACCCATTCGCATCCCGACTGCGAGACCGGGGTGATCACAAAACGGGAGGGGGAAATGCTGGTGAAGCCGATTATGTGCAGCCTTTTGGGTGCGGTTTTTGCCGCCGGCCTCGCGGCCCCGGCCAACAGCCAGTCGCTGATTGTCGGCAACGACGAAAAGCAGGGTTTGGACCAGAACTTCAAACCCATCCTGCGCGAGCCCGGGCATGACACGCTGTCGGTGCTCGACATCTCGCAACCGGCCGCGCCGCGCATCGTCGCGACCATCCCGCTGATCAATTCGGTCGTCGGCCCGCCGACCAACCTTGCCATCGCGCCCTCGGGCGAGGTGGCGCTCGTCGCCAATTCGCTCGCCCCCGTCATCCAGGGCTGGGGGCGGCGGCTCGAGCCCGACGACAAGGTGTTTGTCGTCGATCTGAAGGCGAACCCGCCGGCCATCGTCGGCACGATCACGGTCGGCAAGCAGCCTTCCGGGCTCGCGATCAGCCCCAACGGCAATATCGCCCTGGTCGCCAATCGCGGCGACGGAACCGTTTCGGTGCTGGCCTTGCATGGCAAGGACGTTCTCGTGCTCGGCGCCGTCCCGGTCGGAACCGCCACCGACCAGGTGTCGGCCGTCGCTTTCACACCCGACGGCCGCCGCGCGCTGGTCACCAAACCCGGCGCCAACAAGGTCGCGCTGCTGTCGATCGACGGCGAGAAGGTCACCTATGACAAGCGCGACCTGCCGACCGGGATCTTTCCCTACAATGTCGCCGTCACCCCCGACGGGAAACTCGCCTTGACCGCCGACAACGGCAATGGCGGCTCGTCCGACGGGAATGTCGACACGGTTGGCGTCATCGACCTGGCTGCAAACCCGCCGCGGGTTGTCGACCATGTCACGGTCGGCGATTCGCCGGAGGGATTGGCGGTCAGCCCCAAGGGCGACCTCGCGGTTTCGGTTCAGGCGGAAGGCTCGAACACGCCGCCCACGACCTTCTATCACCACAATGGCGGCAGCGTCGCGGTGCTCGCGATCAATGGCGGCAAGGTGACCAAGGTGGGCTCGGTTACGGTCGGGGCGCTGCCCGAGGCGGTCGCGTTCAGCGCCGATGGCAGCCACATCTATGTCGGCAATTTCCTCGACGGCGACATCTCGATCTTGCAGGTCAACGGCACCCAGGTGAGCGACACCGGCCAGCGCCTCAAACTGCCCGGACACCCGGCTTCGATGCGCGCCGGCCCGCAATAAAGACGCCCGCTTCAGGAACCGAGGGCGAGCAGGCAGGCGCGCGCCGCGGCGTCGAGAATGGCCTCCTTGTCGATGCCGTAGGCCCGGTAGAGGTCGGGGATGTCGCCGGATTGCCCGAACCGGTCGATGCCCAGCGGGACAACCGGGTTTTGCCTGACCGCGCCGAGCCAGGACAAGGTTGCCGGATGGAAATCACCGACCGTTACCAGCGCGGCACCCGGCCGCAGCTGCGCCAATAGCCGCTCGGCCACGCTCACCCCGCCTGCGGATTGCGCCCGGCGCCAGTCCCGATGCAGCCGGTCGGGCGCGGTGATGGCGAGCAGGCCCGGGCGCGGCGCCTCTTCGGCAAGCTCGTCATGGGCGGCGAGCGCCTCCGGCGCGACCGCACCGCAATAGACGATCGCGAGATCGGCATCGGGCTCCGGTTCGCGCAGCCAGTAGCCGCCGGCGATGATGGCTGCCGCCAGCGCCGGCGTCAGCGGCCGCTTGGGCTGGGCGATCGGCCGGGTCGAAAGGCGGAAATAGACCGATTCGCCGTCGGCCCGCTGGATCTCGGCAAACGCCCAGCGCAACAGGACTGCAAGCTCATCGGCAAACGCCGGTTCGAAGCTCGCGAGCCCGGGCTGGGCCATTCCGATCAGCGGTTCGGCGATCGACTGGTGTGCACCGCCCTCGGGCGCCAGCGTGACCCCCGAGGGGGTGGCGACCAGGATAAAACGCGCGTCTTGATAGCAGGCGTAGTTGAGGGCATCGAGACCGCGCTTGATAAACGGATCATAGAGAGTGCCGATCGGCAACAGCCGCACCCCAAACAGCGGCGCCGACAGACCCAGCGCCGCCAGCATCAGGAACAAATTGCTCTCGGCAATGCCGAGCTCGATGTGCTGGCCCAACGGAGACATCGCCCAGCGCTGGGCCGAGACGACGTTTTCCTCGCGAAAGATGTCGGCCCGTTCGGTGCGATCGAAGATCGCGCGGCGGTTGGCCCAAGGGCCGAGATTGGTCGAGACCGTGACATCCGGCGAGGTCGTCACGATGCGCTGGGCTAACGGGCTGTCGCCTGCGGCGCTCTCGCCGAGCAGCCGGCCAAACGCTTCTTGGGTCGATTGCCGCTCGCCGCGCGGCACCGGCAGCATGTCCGGCACCGGCACCGCCGGCGCCTCGCGGCGGCGCGCCGCAACGCGCGCCAGCGGCACCTCGGCGAGAAAGGCTTCGAGCCTGTCGGCCGGCACATCAAGGCCGGCAAAACGATCCCATTCCGCCCCTTCGGGCACCTTCATCTGGCGCCGGAACGCGGCCATCTGGTCGCGGTTCATCAACCCTGCATGGTTGTCCTTATGGCCCGCGAAGGGGAGCCCGAACCCCTTGATCGTGTAGGCGATAAAGCAGGTCGGGCGATCGTCGGCGGCGGCGTGGAAGGCGCCCAGCACCGAGGCCAGGTCGTGGCCGCCAAGATTGGTCATCAGCCGGGCGAGCGCCCCATCGTCATGCTCGTCGAGGATGGCGCGAATGCCGGGATAGCGGTTCAGATCGCGCTCGAGATGCTCGCGCCAGCCCGCGCCCCCTTTGTAGACCAGCGCCGAATAGAGCGAATTCGGGCAGGCGTCGATCCATTCGCGCAAATGGTGGCCGTCGGGACGGGCAAAGGCCGTCTCCAGCGCGCGGCCGTATTTGAGGGTGACAACGCGCCAGCCCATCATCTCGAACATCGCGTCGATGCGCCCGAACAGCCGGTCGGAAACGACGGCGTCGAGGCTTTGCCGGTTGTAGTCGATAATCCACCACAGATTGCGGACGTCGTGCTTCCAGCCTTCGAGCAGCGCCTCGAAGATGTTGCCTTCGTCGAGTTCGGCGTCGCCGGCCAGCGCGACCATCCGCCCCGGCGGCTGAGCGGTGTCTGTCAGCCCTTTGAGCCGGACATAGTCTTGTGCGATCGAGCTGAACAACGTCATGCCGACGCCGAGCCCGACAGAGCCGGTTGAAAAATCGACAATGTCGCCGTCTTTGCTGCGCGAGGGATAGGATTGGGCTCCGCCAAAGGCACGAAACCGCTCGAGCCGCTCGCGCGACTGGCGGCCGAGCAGGTACTGGATGGCATGGAACACCGGGGCCGCGTGCGGCTTGACCGCCACCCGGTCTTGCGGGCGCAGCACGTCGAAATAGAGTGCCGTCATCAGCGTCGCCACCGAGGCGCTCGACGCCTGATGGCCGCCAACCTTGAGCCCGTCGCGGTTGGGCCGCAAATGGTAGGCGTTGTGGATCATCCAGGTCGACAACCACAGCACTTTGCGTTCCAGAGCGCTGAGATAGGCGAGCTTGTCGATCTGCGCCGCGGGCTGCGGCCCGCTGGGCGCGCTTTCGATGACCTGCGGCATGTCGCTCTCCGCGTTGGGCCCGTCGCCATCAGCATATACGCGAGCCCGGCGAATTTTTCAGCTTCGCCGCTGTCGCCGGTCTGAACATCGCCGTGGCTGAGGTTTGACCGGGCCCCGCGGCGTGACTAAATAGGTCGCATATTATTGCTTTTTCGGTTTTGCTTTGGAGCGGCGCGAAAATGTCCGAACAGCAGAATGAGGCCGTCGAGCGCTC
>JAJPIH010000059.1 GCA_021324875.1 Alphaproteobacteria bacterium | reverse complement strand
TTCCGTCTTGATGGGCCGCTCGATATGCGCATGGACAAGGCCGGCGCGAGCGCCGCCGATCTCATTGCCGATTTAAGCGAGCCGGCGCTGGCGGCGCTGATCCGCGATTTCGGCGAAGAGCGTCATGCGCGGCGGATTGCTCGCGCAATCGTTGCGGCGCGCGACCGAGGGCCGATCCGGCGGACTGCGCAACTCGCCGACATCGTTCGCGGCGCGGTGCCAAAGGCCGAACCCGGTCTTGATCCGGCGACCCGCACCTTTCAGGCGCTGCGAATTGCCGTCAACGACGAATTGGGCGAACTCGCTCGCGGACTGCGCGCGGCCGAACGGGTGCTTGCCCCGGGCGGGCGACTGGTCGTGGTGTCGTTTCATTCACTCGAAGACCGCCTGGTCAAGAACTTTCTGCGCCAGCGCAGCGACCCGACGGCGGCGGTCTCGCGCTACCGGCCGCCGCCGGCTTCATCGCCGCCTCCCAGCTTTCGCTTGGTGCAGCGGCGCGCGCTGCGCCCCGGTCAGGAAGAGGTGGCGGGCAATCCGCGCGCTCGGTCCGCACGGCTGCGCGCGGCCGAGCGCACCGCGGCCGCATCCTGGCCGCTCGACAGCGGACCGGAGGAGGAGGCCGGGAAGAGATGATCAGGTTGCCCGGGCTGTTTTGGCTGATTGTGGTTGCGGTCGCCGGTTTCGCGATGTTCGCGGTCAAATACCAGGTCCAGGCCGTGGCCGACCAGCTCTCGCGCACCACCAAACAGGCGGACGAGGTGCAGCGCAGCAACCGCGTGCTCGACGCCGAGTGGGCTTATCTCAATCGACCAGACGCGTTGGCGCAAATGAATCAGCGGTTTCTCGGTCTGGTTCCGCTCGCGACCAAACAGTTGCGCAGCAGGGTCGAGGACTTGCCGCTGCGCCCTGTCCCGCCGCCGCCGCCCCCGTCTGCGTCTGCGCCGGCCGTCGCCGCGGTCGCAACCGCTGCCGCGCCGGGATCGCAATCCGCCGTCGTCGCCGCCGCGACACCGGCATCGTCGATTGACGGGTCTGGCGCGGCCGCGCCGCCGGCGACGGTCGCTAGCGCCGCGGCGCCGGTCAGCGGCGGCTCAAGCGGCGGTGAGGTCGCACTTGACCGTCCCGCCCTGCCCCGCCCGCTCAAACTTGCTGCGGTCAGCAAACCGGTGCGCCTTCTGCCGGCGCGAAGGGCGGCCTCGCTCAACGAGCTGATCGCCCAAATCGCCGAGAGTCGGTGATGAGCGCCGCCTTTCAATTCGACGACAATCCGTGCCGTCCGCGGCATTTCAAGCCGCCGCCATGCGCACCGGTGGTGCCCGACGGTCCGGCAAGGCGCGCGCTCGACGCCACCCGACCGCGGCTCAAGGTCGTCTCGCTGTTGTTTATAATGGCGTTTTTGGTGATCGCCGCCCGGGATGCGCAAGTGACCCTGTTGCCGGGCGACATCACGGTGCCGCGGATTGCCCGCTTTGCGCCGGTTGCGCCGATGGTGCCCAAACGCGCCGATATCGTCGACCGTCACGGAAAATTGCTGGCGACGGCGCTCGACGTGCCCTCGCTCTACGCCAATCCGCGCCAGGTGCTCGACCCTGCCGTGGCGGCCGACAAGATCGCAGCGACGCTGCCCGGTATCGACCGTGACGAGGTGTTCAAAAAGCTGACCTCGGGCAAGAGTTTTGTATGGATCAAGCGGCGTTTGACGCCGGAGCAAGCCTACGCGGTCAACCGGCTTGGTCTCCCCGGCTTCGATTTTCAGCACGAGCAGCGCCGCATCTATCCCTATGGCGCACTGTTGTCACACGTTGTCGGATTTACCGGGATTGATGACATCGGCGAAGCGGGTATTGAGCGCGGGCTCAATCAAAATCTGCGCACCCGCACCGACCCGCTGCAGCTGTCGATCGATTTGCGCCTCCAATACATTCTGCATGAGGAACTTGCGCGGGTCGTCGACGATTTCACCGCCAAGGGCGGCGCCGGGCTGATCATGAACGTCAATACCGGTGAAGTCCTGGCGATGGTGTCGCTGCCCGACTTCGACCCGGCCCATCCGGATACGCTCGATCCGCAACACCCCGAATGGACGATCGCCGAGCGCATGTTCAACCGGGTCACTCTTGGCGACTATGAGATCGGCTCGGTGTTCAAGATCTTTACGACGGCGATGGCGCTCGATTGCGGCGCCACGACGATGACCGGCCGGTTCGACGCGACATATCCGATCCATATCGGACGCTTCACGATATCCGATTACCACGGCAAGCACCGGTGGGAGACGGTGCCCGAGATCCTGATGTACTCGTCAAATATCGGCGAGGCCAAGATCGCGCTGGCCGTGGGTGCGGAGCGCCAGCAAGAGTATCTGCGCCGGTTCGGGCTGCTGACCCCGCCAAGCTTTGAGCTCAAAGAGATCGGCCGGCCGCATTACCCCGCCAAGTGGCGCGAGGTCAACGTGATGACAATCGGCTTTGGCCATGTCATCTCGGAGACCCCGCTGCAGATCGCCACCGCCGCCTCGGCCCTCGTCAACGGCGGCATATTGCGGCCGGCGACGCTGCTCAAGCTGCCGCCCGGGGGCGCTCCCGCCGGGACACGGGTGATCTCGCCCGAAACCTCCGAGCACATGCGCAAATTGCTGCGCATGGTCGTGCTTTATGGTACCGGCGAGATGGTTGATGCGCCCGGCTATGTCGTCGGCGGCAAAACCGGCACCGCCGACAAGGTGCAGGGCCGGCACTACGCCGAGCGCAAGCTGTTATCCAGCTTTCTCGGGG
>JAJPIH010000289.1 GCA_021324875.1 Alphaproteobacteria bacterium | reverse complement strand
GGTGTGGCACATCACGCGCAATTATTTCCGGCTTTACGCCTGCTGCAACCCGATCCACCCGGCGCTGGATTGTCTCTCCGCGGCCTTGGCCGAGCTCAGCCCGCGCCCGGAGCAGATCGAACATATCGAGGTTGCGACCTATCGCTTTGCCGCGGTGATGCGAAACCCCGAGCCGCCCAATTATTTTGCCTCGAAATATTCGCTGCCGCATGCGGCGGCGGTGATGGCGGTGCGCGGCGGCGCCGGCTTTCGCGAACTCGACGACAGCGCCCTCGCCGATCCGGCGATCGCAGAGTTGCGCCAACGGGTGCAGATCGCGGAGGACCCAGCGATGACGGCGCTGGCGCCGCGGCTGCGACCGGCGCGGGTCACGCTGCGGCTGCGCGACGGGCGGGCGACGACCAAGGCGTGCGAAAGCCATCGCGGCGATTTCCAGCAGCCGTTTGACGAGGCCGAGATCCGCGCCAAATTCCGCGAACTGGCCGCGGTCGCGCTGGGTCCGGCGGGCGCGGCCGCGGTTGAGCGGGCGGTCGACGCAGCCGCGGAATGGCCGGAATGCGGCGCGCTCGCCAGCGCCTTGCGCGCCGCCGGACGGGGGTGACAGCGCCCGGGTGAGGACAAAATCGTGGCAAGTGGCGACCGGCGGGCAACACCGCCGGTCCGGGGCTAGCCCTTCGCGTGGACTATCGTGTAAGTTCCTGGAACTTTGGTTAAAGGAAACTAGGAGGAGAGCCGACCGGGTCAGATCAATTCTGTGACCCGCAGCACAAGGGTGTAACTCCGTCATCGAGGGCACCTTGCCGCCGCGATCACCGCTCGCGTGATCGTAATATCATCAAAATGTAAAAAATGATCCGGAGATCATGACGCATGTATTGCGTGCGCATTTTGTCTTTTTGCCAGCAATCAACTTTTCGAAAACCTCGTTTTTCAACTTTGCCAGGCTGGCGTAAGTACAGTCTCAACCAATCAGCACGTACAACCCGCTCTCGCGACCTCCGTCCCTACCGACACCGGGAAGCCGGACGGGCTTGTGCGCAGACCTCGTGAGGAAACCGATGAAGCCGGGTCTAATTTTGGGTTTTTGCGGCGCCCTTTTGGGGGCGATGGCGGGTGTTGCGGCCGCTGCACAGAGCGATAACACCCTGCTTTGGGCGAGAAGCCATCTGCCGATGCGGCCCTACTTCAATCCCGACGGGACCTTTCGCCGCTTCAGGGGAACGGTGGAGACGCAAAATTGGTCGGGCTATGCCGTCACCGCCAGCGCCCCTTATACCAGTGCCGCGGCGACCTGGCAGGTGCCGTCGGTCACCAATGACGGGGTCTCGGGCAGCACCGAATATGTCCTCGACTGGGTCGGGATCGGCGGCTATGGCGACCAGACACTGATCCAGCTCGGCACCGAGGCCGCGGTCTCGACCACCGGGGTTACCTCGTTCCAGGCCTGGTACGAACTCTACCCGGCCTATCTGCTTTATGTGTCGCTGACCATCTATCCCGGCGACGTGATCACCGCCTCGCTGCAATGCACCGCGTCGTGCACCGCGAGCCAGACCCAGACCTGGCAATTGACAATTGCCGACCTGACCCGCAACGCGGCCTGGACCGAGAGCTTTCAATATCATTCGAGCATGGCCTCGGCGGAGTGGATTACCGAAGAGCCCTATTCCGGCAGCGGCAGCGCCTATCCGCTCGCCAATTACGGCAAGGCGACCTACGATCCGGTTGCCGCCAACGGTCAGAACCCGAACCTGTCGCTGGCCGCGAATGGCGTGATCGCGGACGATCCGTGGGGCGAGACCTCGAACCCGTCACCGCCGGTTTCGGGCGACGTGTTCAGCACCTGCTGGGGCGCCAAGGGCGCCGGCCTGACGCCATGCACGGCCGGATCGGTCACCGTGCCCACGGCCACCGCCTCCTCGCCGCCGCCACCGCCGCCACCGCCACCGGCGGCCGCGGTAACGGTCAGCCTCGCCGCCAGCCCGACGACGCTGAGCCCGGGCCAGGCCGCGAAACTGACCTGGACCTCGACCAATGCCACCAGCTGTGTCGGCAACGGGTTCACGGTCGGCAATAACGGCCGATACGTCACCGGCCCGTTTGCCTGGGCGCTGGTCTTCCCGAAAGTGACGACCTCCTATGGCATCACGTGCACGGGCAGCAGCGGCAGCGCCAGTGCGATGGTCACCGTGACCGTCAAATAGAGCGCCGCGGCGCCCGCCGGCAATCGGCGGGCGCAGTTTTCGTGCCCGGCGCCGGGAGCAGCATTCTCGCCGAGCCGCCGCCGTCGCCACCCCACCGTGGCGGCGCGGCGGTTGTGCCGTCCGGACGGCAGTTTGCCCTGCCGCATCCCGCCCCCACCCCCCCAAAAAGGATAGGGATTCGACGCGAGGCCGGCGCGTGGCCGGCAACGCCATGACACGTGTAACGATTGTCTCATTGTCTCGCGAACTGTCGCGCCTGTACCGAGCCGCCGGGCAAGGCTCAATTAAGCTATTGACAGGAATAGCCGCCGCTGGGCACTGTGAATGGCACGGAAATTGCCGATTAACCTTCAATTCGAACGTTTCAGGTGGCCCATGTACATCAGAGCAGCTGGTCTGTTGGCGGCGCTCGCCGGCCTTTGGGTAACGGCAAGTGCGCAGGCGACCCCGCTCCCGCCAAATTTTCTGGCGGATGCGATCGCCGATTTCAATGTGATCACCAACGGCAATTTCTCGCAAAACAATGACACCCAGGGTCCGATCCTGGTTGGCGGTAACCTGATCACCAGCGGCCACCCGATCAATGATGTGCAGGGCGTGCCCTTGCCGAAGCCGATCGCGGGGCTGGGCGAGGTCAACGTGTTCGGCAACGTCACCGGTACGGTCAACAACTCGGTGGGCTCGGGTTCGGTCGTGCTGGTCGGCGGGACCACGGCCTCGGCGGTGACCTTTTCCGGCAAGGGTGCGGGGTCGGTGCTCAACGGCAATCTCTTTCCGTACAGCTTTTCCGACATCTGGGCGCAGTTTACCGGCATGTCGTCGAGCCTCGCCGCTCTGACCCCGACCAGCTCGATCACCACCACCACGATCAACGGCGTGGCCAATGCCGACGGGGTGGCGGTGTTGACGGTGCCGCTGTCGACGTTGAACAGCCTGACCGGCACGTTGAGCTTTACCGGCTGCCTGGCCTTGAACTTGACCACGCCTTGCGACGGCGTGATCCTGGTGACGAACACCGATACGTCTAACACCACTTTCAAAAATTCTTCCCTCTCTGACGGCGCGCTGACCAGTGCGCAGAAGAACCTGATCTGGGTGTTCGAGCCGCCGAGCGGCGGCGTCGGCGGGATTACCCAGGTCGACATCAGCGGCGAGTGGTGGGCCTCGATCCTCGCCGTCGGCGCCGATGTCGAGAATACGGCGCCGATTGTCGGCAACACGATCGCGAACACGGTCGACGCCTCCGGCGGTAACGGCGAATTCCACATTCCGCAGTTCGATTGCAGCGACAATTTGTGCGGCAGCCTCGCACCGCCGCCGCCGATGCCGGAGCCGGGTTCGCTGGCGTTGCTCGCGACCGGGCTGGCGGGCGCCGCGTTTGTCGGATGGCGGCGCCGGCGCAACACGACACCTGCGCTGCCGTGACCCGGCGGCGCTGCGCCGTCGCTTAAATCTCCGGATCCGTTTGGCCGGCTAACGACAACAGGCCTGCGCTTTCGCCGATGAGGTCGACGCCGCGAACCGCGACCGGCCATGGCACCGCGGCCGGTTTGGAGGATCGCTTTGGCCCGCTGACCGAAGTCAGCGGGTTGCGGCGTCAGATCGAAACCTTCCGCACAATCGCACCGGCTCTCCCGCGCAGCGCCGCGGTCGAGCCGCCGATAACGCCGCAACGGCAAAAGGCGGCCGAGCGCCATCGCCAGCGCGGCTGGCGCGCGGCCAATCGGGGCAAGCCGGCGGAGGCCATCGCCGCCTTCCGCGACGCCCTCCGCTTTGATCCGCGCAACGCCGAAGCCCATCAGGATCTGGGCTTTCTGCTGCTTGAACTGGGGCATCTCGACGAAGCCGTCGAGCATCTGCGGCTGGCGACGGTGTTGCACGACGACGCCTTGGCTTGGCACAATCTCGGGGTGGCGCTGCGGCGTCAGCACCGCGACCACGAAGCCGTGGCCGCCTATCGGCGGGCGATCGAATTGGATCCGGGGCTGGTGGTCGCGCACACCGACCTTGCGGCTTTGCTCGAATAGCTCGACGAGGAAGCGGCGGCGGCGGAATTGCTGCGCCGTGCGGCGGCGCTGCTGCCGACCGGGGCGGAGGCGCTGCTGCTGCTGGCCCGGGCGTTGCTCCTCGACAGCGATTTCGCCGGCGCCGAAATCCGTTTGCGCGAGGCGATGGCGCTCGACCCGGCCAATGACGAGGTGTTCAGCCAGCTCGGCGATGTGCTGGCGCGTCAGGGCCGGTTTGACGAGGCGTTGCCGGTACTCGACCGCGCGCTGACCGTCAATCCGCGCAACGGTTCGGCCTATTTCGCCGCGGCCGAAATCAAAAAACATCGCGAGCCCGACCGGCCGCGCCTGGCGCGGGTGCTGGCGGCGCTTGCCGATCCGGGTCTCAGCGCGGACAGCCGCGTATCGCTGCATTTTGCCGCCGGCAAGATTTGCGACGATCTCGGCGAATATGAGCGGGCGATGCATCATTTTGACGCCGCCAACCGAATCAAGGGACGCGACACCCGGTTTGACGCCGACAGCTTTGCCGCCGAGGTTGACCGCCTGATCGCCCGCTTCACAAAAGAATTTTTCGCCGCCGGCCACGCCTTTGCGGTGCCTGACGAGACCCCGCTGTTGATCGTCGGGCTGCCACGCTCGGGCACCACTTTGGTCGAACAAATCCTCTCCCGCCACCCGGGCATCGGCGGCGGCGGCGAACAGAGCTTCTGGATCAAGCACAGCCGCACGCCCGGCCTTGCCGCGGCCACCCACCTCGCGCCGCCGGCGGCGCAGGCGCTGGCGCGAGACTATCTGGCGCTATTGCATGGCCTGGCGCCGCAGGCGATGCGGGTGACCGACAAATTGCCGTTTAATGTGCTCTGCCTCGGCCTTATTCACCTGTTGTTGCCAAAGGCGCGCATCATTCAATGTCGCCGCCACCCGGTCGACACCTGTCTGTCGATCTATTTCACCCATTTCCGCAAGGTCGTCGCTTTTGCCAACGACAAGGGGGCACTCGCCCTAGCTTATCGCCAATACGGCCGGCTGATGGATCATTGGCGCGCGGTGCTGCCGGAGGAGCGGTTCATCGAGATCGCCTATGAGGACCTGATCCGGGACCGCGAGGCGGTGACCCGCAAGATGATCGCCTTTGCCGGTCTTGAATGGAGCGATGCGTGCCTGTCGCCGGAACATAATCCCCGCCCGGTACTCACCGCCAGTTTGTGGCAGGCGCGCCAGCCGGTCTATGCGAGCTCGATCGCGCGGTGGCGGCATTACCGGCCGTGGCTTGGTGAACTGGCCGCGCTGCTGAGCGCGGCAGAGCGGGCATCGGGAGACGATCAGGACGCCACCGATCCGCGCGCGCTGGCCAGCGGTGACCGCACAGAGCCACGCCGCAGCGCGGCGCCGAAATAAAATTTACGGAGAGGGTTAAAACGCTTTACGGTTTCACGCCGGTCGGTAGTGTCGATATTTCTTACGATCGATTTTGAGACGAATTGTCGGATTTTTTTACAAAAGGTTACCGGGATTGGACGAGAGATCGACGCTAAGGCCTTGAAAAGGCGATCCGCATTGTGGCGACTGCGAATTTTAACTAAAACGCGATCGCCAAAACCAGTCAGAAATTGCGCGGACGGCGTCGGTGGATTTGACATAATTTTGCTCGCAAGCTTATGACATCTTATCGTAACAGATTGATTTTCCGAGAATAGCGACGGTTGGCCCGATCCTTGCTGGTAAGCTTTTGTCTGCGCCCGAATGGCGGGCGCGGCCGACAGGATCTTATTGCGTCATTCGGAAGTCAGGCAAGCCCGGCTCAACCTGATGACGCCGCTTTGTTGGAGGTCAGGCACTCGCAACCGGCTACACAGCAGCACCTTGCCTCGCCCGGCAGCGGCCGGTGCGCGGCGTGTCGGCGCGACCCTCTTGGGCGCCCCGGATAGAGGCTCGACGGTAACAGGGGCTCTTATGAGTAGTCGACAGACGGTGATGCAGTTCGAAAGGGGAGCGCTGCGGTGGACGCAAAGCCCGGCCAGCGCGCCGTCGCGCGCTCTGCGGCCCGCGAGTGATCCGGTGCCTGACTCGCCGACCGTGTTCATGGTCGGAAACAGCCCGGCAATGCTTGAGGTGTTCGAACAGATCCGCCGTTTTGCCGCCTGCGATGTGCCGGTGCTGATCACCGGCGAAAGCGGCACCGGCAAGGAGCTGGTGGCGCGGGCGGTCCATGACCGCTCGGGACGTGCAGCCGGGCCCTATGTTGCGCTCAACTGCGCCGCGGTGCCGCCGACGCTGATCGCCTCGGAACTGTTCGGCTATGAAAAGGGCTCGTTCACCGGCGCCACCCAGCGCAAGATCGGGCATATCGAGCACGCCCATGGCGGCACTTTGTTTCTCGACGAGATCGGCGACATGCCGCTCGATTTGCAGGGGCTGTTGCTGCGGTTTCTGCAGGAGGGCGAGATTTTGCGGGTCGGCGGACGCCACCCGATCAAGGTCGATGTGCGCGTTGTCGCCGCGACCAATGTGCGGCTGCGGGATGCGATCGCCGCCGGCAAATTGCGCGAAGACCTTTATTACCGGCTGAATGTGCTGAGCCTGCACCTGCCGCCGTTGCGCGAGCGCGATGGCGATGTCGAGGTGCTAGCGGCCTATTTTCTGCGTCGGATCGGCCTCGAATTGGGGCGCGAGCTGAGCGGCTTCACCCCGGCGGCGATGGCGGCGATGGTCGCCTATCCGTGGCCGGGCAATGTCCGCGAGCTGATCGCGACCCTGCGCCGGGCGGCGGTGCTGGCCAATGGGCCGCAGGTCGATATTGGTGATTTGCGGCTCGAGCCGCCGCCCTTGCCGGCGCCGGCGGCGCCGCGGATGGCGCCGCGCCCGGTGCGCGCGCGCGTACTGCCGCGCCCCAAACCGGGCAGCGAGGACGAGCGCGGCGCGATCCTGCAGGCCCTGCAAGACAGCGGCTTTAACATGACCCGCACCGCCCAGCTGCTGGGCGTCGCGCGCGCCACGCTCTACCGCATGCTGCGCCGCAATCGCATCGAGCTCGGCCAGCATTATCTGTTGCAGCCGGGCGAGCCGGAGAGCGAGCCGTGAGCGGGCTGCGCTGCTGGGTTCGGCGATCGGTCGGCCGCTTGGCGGCCAGCGCCAGGCGGTCGATCGCGGGAGCGCCGGCCGTAATTGTTTGGGGCAGTCACCGCCACACTCATTGTGTCACCGCCGCGGTTACGACTGTCTCATGGCGAGACGCTGCACCTGTCTCATTTATGCAGAGTGACAGTCAAAAGGTTAAGAACAGGTTTCGCAACTCTTTGAGACGTCACCGTTTTTGCCGGCAATGCGATGGGCATTTTATTGGCACGTCGGTTGCTGGAGGTCGGGGGTCGGCACGCACCCCCGGCTATGGTGGGCCACGCGTCGGCGCGGGCTTGGGCCCGGGTCGCTCGGGTGGAGTGGCATGTCGTGCACGCCGCCGAAACCGGGCGGTAAACCAAGAGAGAGGGAAAAGCATATGAGAAAGATTTTGTTGGCCACATGCGCCGTGCTCGCCTTGAGCGCCGGCGGCGCCTGGGCGCAGGCGTCGGGTAGCGCTACCGCGGCCGGCGGCGCCGGCGGCGCCGGCGGCGCCTCGACCGCGTCGAATCCCGGCGGCGCCGGCGGCGCCGGCGGCAACGCCACCAACAAGAATTCGGGCAACAACATCTCCGGCAACACGTCGAGCAAGTCGAGCGCCGCGTCGTCGACCGGGGCCAACAGCCCGAACGCCACGACCGGCGGTACCGCGCTGAACTCGAACGGCAACACCAAGACCGTCGCGTCGATCAACTCGCTGAGCAGCAGCAAGACCAGCTCGGTCAGCAAGACCAGCACCAAGAGCTCGGGCAACACCACCTCGGGTGCGGCGAGCCCGGCCGCCAATAATGGCAGCCTGGCGATCTCCAAGGACAACGGCAACACCGTTGCCTCGAACAACTCGCTGAGCAGCAGCAAGACCAGCTCGGTCAGCAAGACCACCTCGGTCAGCAAGACCAGCAATGCCAACGCCTCGACCGCTGGCAACGGCAGCCCCGCCGCCAATAATGGCAGCCTTGCGATCAGCAAGGATTCGGGCAACACCAAGACCACGACGGTCAGCAACTCGGCCAGCAACACCAACAGCGGCGCCCAGGCCGCCAAGGGCAGCACCGCGGTTCAGGCCAACGGCAACACCCTGACCCTCGGCTCGAACAACACGAAGAACTCGAACAACACCAAGTCCGTGTCGGTCAGCACGACCAAGACCAACACGACGACCCCGACCGCCAGCGTCGCCGGCAATGGCAGTGCGGCGACCGCCAACAATGGCGGCAAGAACATTGCCTCCGGCAATACAGTCGCCTCCGGCAACACCAAGTCCGTGTCGGTCAGCACGACCAAGACCTACACCTCGACGGTCAGCGGCACCGGCGCCTCGGCGCAAAACGGCAGCCAGGCTGGCTATGCCGACGGCACCGGCCCGGGCGAATGGACGACCGCGACCGGCAGCAGCTCGGTTAGCAACTCGATCAGCGGCGGCAAAGGCGGGGTCGGCAATAACGACAATTACGGCTCGATCAGCAAGTCGGTGTCGGTGAGCAAGACCTCCACCAGCACCCCGACCACGACCAACAGCGGCACGGGCGCGGCGGCCACCAATGGCAGCAAGGCGCTCAATATCAGCGGCAACACCACCGCGTCGAACAACGCCAAGAACTCGAACAACACCAAGAACTCGAACAACACCAAGACCACCAACCAGAACGCCAGCTCGTCGGGCAGCTCCGGCGGCACCGCGGCGGCGAGCAATGGCGGCAAAGCGATCAACGTCAACAATGGCGGCAATACGACGTCGATCTCGAAGACCTACAGCGACAGCAGCACGCACAGCAAATCCG
>JAJPIH010000405.1 GCA_021324875.1 Alphaproteobacteria bacterium | reverse complement strand
CAGATAATTTCCTTAATGACTTCGTGGTCGACCGCGCGATGGGAATATGATCGTATCGATCGGCGTGAATGGATCGCTTCAATGACCTTCATTGTGAGCCTCCTGCACGTGAAATGTACCTGACAGCAAGCAGGATGGGTTGAGCGTAGCGAAACCCGTCACCTTTCGCCGAACAGGCCGGTTTCGGTGCTGCGATCTCCGGCCCGATCTGCAGGATAGGCGCCCAGCCGGACCCGGCTCGTTCCAGACAGCGGTGTGGACGGTTTTCCCGTGCCACTCGATGTCGCGTGGCAAGCCGACATTGACGGAGAGCAATCGCCCCATCGTCGTGATCGCCTTTCGGCGCGGCTCGTACCGGCGCGGTGCGAAGGATGCGTCGGCACCGCGGCTTGCGGTTTGGCAGCCGATCGCGACGGAAATCGGGTCACGCTCGCGCGGCCGTGTCCTGCTCCCCCTCGGCGCCTATGCCGAGTGCAGCCTGCCGGACCTGCTGGGTTGCGAGCTCCTCGGTCCATGGGCGCATCAGCGCCGCCGCCCGGGCGTCGCGAGCGTAGCGCTCGAGCGGATAGCGCCGCAGGAAAGCGCGGCCGCCACAAACGCGGATCGCCTCTTGGGTCACCTTGACGACCGCGCGTTGCACCGTGACATGGGCCGCGCGGGCGCGCTGGACCACCTCGGGGGCGGGATCGACCCGAGCTTCCGAAATGGCCCGGTAATAGAGCGCGCGGGCGGATTCGATCGCCAGCAGCATCTCGGCGACCGCCGGACCCTTTGCCGCGCGTTCGGCGTGCGGGATCGGCGCCCCCGGCATCCGGCCGGTCAGGTAGGCGAGCGCGCCGTCCCAGGCCGCTTGCATCAGCCCGAGAAAGACGGCCGAGAAGCTCAGGAACAAATGCGGGAAGGCGTTGTACATCGCACCGAACAGGCCGGGCGGCAAGACCTCGGCATCGTCGGGGACAAACACGTCGGCCAGCACCATGTCGCGGCTGACCGTGGCGCGCATCCCCATCGGATCCCACTCGCCGGGGAAAGACACGCCGGGCGCGTCTTTGGGCACCTGGAGATAGAGCGTGCGCTCGATCCACGGCTCGGAGCCCAGCCGGATCGCCGGGGTGGCGTAATAGGGGGCGCAGCCGGCGAGCGAGACAAAGAATTTGCGCCCGCTCACGACATAGCCGCCCTCGACCTTGCGCGCGGCGGTGCCAAAGCGCCGACCGCCGACACCGAGCCCGGTATCGGTCTCGCCCTGTTCGACCGGCTCGCTATGCGGCTGGCCATAAAAGGCGCCGCCCTCGACGACCTCGCGGAACTTCGCGGCGCGCAGCCGCTCGTGGCGTTGGCGTGCGGACGGAGACATCGGCATGCCGTCGGCAATCGGGCCCATCATCAGCATTGTCAGGCAGTGCATGTTGAAGGTCAGGGCCGTCGACGCATTGCCCTGCGCCACCTGCTCCGCCACCAGGCAGTAGGTTTCGAAATCGGCCCCGAGCCCGCCATAGCGCGCGGGTACGCACAGGCCGAGAAGGCCTTCGGCCCGCAGATCGGCATAATCGTCAAACGGAAACGACGCTTCGCGGTCGTGGTGCTCGGCGCGCGGCGCAAAGCGTTCGCAGGCCAAACGACGGGCAAGCGCCATCAACTCGCACTGTCGGGCGGAAGGCAGAAGATGCATCAGGAGCTCACCGTACCTGTCACATTAACGCCGCCCCGCCCTCTCTGAAAGCGCAGCCGGACGCGCGACGGCCCGCAGCCGGGGTTTGCCACAAGCGAAAGGCCGCCGCGCCGCCGATCGCGGAGGGTTATCCAACAGCGCATCGAGGTGTCTATCCTGCGGCCGATCTCGAAGAACACCCGCCGAATATGCCGCCCGCTTCTACGGCCTGTTCAGAATTGAACGCGCTGGGTCAGGGCGCCGTCCACGATCAAATTGCTGCCGGTGATAAAGCTGGCCCGCGGACTGGCGAGAAAGACCACCGCGTTCACCACCTCCTCGGGCGTTCCCATGCGCCCCATCGGGTTGCGCGCCACCATCGTCTGGAACAGTGCGGGGTTGTCTTGTTCAAGCCGCTGCCAGACCCCGCCGTGAAAATAGACATTGCCGGGCGAGACCATATTGGCGCGAACCCCCTTGGGGGCGAGGTTGCGCGCCAGCGCTTTGACATAAGGCAAAAGTGCTGCTTTGACCGAGGCGTAGGGGCGCGGCGCGCCGGCGATCTCGACCGCGCCGGTCGTGCCGATAACGACGATCGCGCCGGCCGCGGATTGTTCCAAAAGCGGAATGGCGGCCTCGCAGCCGGCGACCGTTCCGAGCATGTCGATGTCGAGGCTGCGCCGCCATGATTCCTCGTCCATCGCCTGCGCCAGCGCGCTGACATTGGCGATGAACACATCAAGCCCGCCGAGCAGCCCCGCCGCCTCGCCGACCCAGGCGCGCAACGCCGCCGTATCGGCGACGTCGACGATGCCGCCATAGGCCCGAACACCCTTGTTTTGCAGGGCGCCGACGGCGGCGTCGAGACCCGCCTTGCCGCGCGCGCACAACGCCAAATCGCAGCCTTCCGCGGCCAGCAGCTCACAAATCGCGCGCCCGATGCCGCGCGACCCGCCGGTCACGATCGCCCTTTT
>JAJPIH010000398.1 GCA_021324875.1 Alphaproteobacteria bacterium | reverse complement strand
TCGGCTCAAGCTGGGAAACCCGCCTCAGCAGGAGAACCGCGAAATCGCCGCTCCGGCGCCGCCGGCGGCCGGTTGATCGGCAAGCGATCAGGCCGCGGCGAGCTGGCGCGGACGGTAGATCGCCGTGTGGGCGATGCGCGCCACCGGGCTCGCGCTGTTGGCATAAACCAGCACGTCGAGCGAGACAAAGGCGTGGCCCTTGTGCTCCCAATTGCCGGTGATCAGCGCGCGCGCCGACAATTCGTCGCCGATGCGGGCAACCGCGAAATGCTCGATCCGACTGCCGACATGCATCCATGGCCCCAAAACCACATTCTGGCGCAACGCCCAGTTGCCAATATGCAGCAGCGTGCCGGGATGGACGAGGCCCTGCTCGGCGTAAAGCGGAAAACTCTCGCGGATGTCGCGCCGATATTGCGCGGCCTCCTCGCGGCTCACCCGGAACGGATGGATCGCCAGCCATCGGCCGACCGGCAATGTGCCCTGATCGGCCGGCGGCCGCACCGTCGGCGGCGGCGAGGGCTGCGGCGCGGAGGCGAAAGCCGCCGGCGGCGCGTTGGCGGCGGGCGGGAGCTCGGCGCGGCAAGTCGCGCACACCTCGCCGCGAGCCTCGAGCCGCAATTCGAGCCCGCCCTCGCGTTGATCGGCGGTCACGCTGACCCGGTCACGGTCATAGACCGGCTTGAGCAGGCGGCATTCGGCAATCCCCCGCTCGAGCCAGGCGCGCCCCCAGTGCCGGACGGGCAGATGGGTCATATAGGCATAGACCTCGACCCCGGGGACCAATCCACCATGAAAGCCGAAGCGGCGCGCCACCGCGTCGTCGTGGATCCGGTTCTCGCTGTTCTTGGCGGTGTTGAAGGCCTCGATCTCGTAGGGGCCGAGCGGCGATGGCGGCATGGCAGGGGCTCCTGGGCTCGGATATAAGCTCGATTATAGGCGCGCGCGCCGGATGTCGCGCAATGATCCGGAGGGAGTCCGAGCATGCAAAACCAGCTTCCCGAATACGAGCTGTTCGCGATCCGCTATGCCGAGCGCGATGCCCGCCGCAGCGACCATTTCATCGGCGGCGATCCGCATGACGGTCCGATGCCGATGGATTACTTCGTCTGGGCCGCGATCGGGCGCGAGCGCAGCTTTGTGATCGACACCGGCTTTACCGCCGAGGTCGCCGCCGCCCGCGGCCGCCGTCATCTGCGCTGCCCGGCCGAGGCTCTGTCACTGGTCGGGCTGGACCGCACCACCGTCGCCGACGTGATCCTGACGCATCTGCATTACGACCATGTCGGGACCTTTCACCGCTTTCCGAAGGCCGAATTCCATCTGCAGGAAAAAGAGCTGCATTACACGACCGGCCATCACATGCGCCATCCGTTCCTGGCGCGATCGTTCGAGGTCGAAGATGTGGTCGGCATCGTGCGGCTCAATTTCGCCCACCGGGTGCGGCTTTATAACGGGCCGGTCGAATTGGCGCCGGGCATCTCGTTGCATCCGGTCGGCGGCCACACCCCGGGCATGCAATTTGTGCGGGTCCATACCGGCCGCGGCTGGGTCGTGGTCGCCTCCGATGTCAGCCATTACTACGAGAACATGGAAAGCGGGCGGCCGTTTACGGCGGCCTTCAACATTGGCGACATGCTCGACGCCTATGACGCGTTGCGCGCCGCCGCGCCCAGCCCGCAGCACATCGTTCCCGGCCATGACCCCTTGGTCATGCGCCGCTACCCGCCGCCCCGGCCCGAATTGGCGGGGCTCGTCGTCCGCCTCGACGTGCCGCCGCAAGGCTAGCCGCCGGGCTTCGACTGCGGCTTCTGATGCCCGCGGAGAGCGGCATCGGGGAGCGGACCCGAGAGGCGCTTGCGGCCCTGAGCGCACGCAGCTGCGGGAGCGGCGGCTGGGAGCCGTGTGTTCGGTTCCCCACACCGCCACCCGGTCTCGGGTCGTTGTTGTCAACTCGGGGTTGACGGATCTTCTCCGCTTCGGCAGCTGTGTATCCGCGCTTAGCCGATCCGTTCGAGGACGGCGTTGAACAGCCGCGTGCGGTCCTCTGCGAGGTTGCGCGCCGAATTGCGGAACATCGCCCGCCAATCCTCGCCCAAAATCAGATGCGTGCCGAGCGGCGGCGGCGCCGTCTCGGCATAGCCGGCGCGCCGGGCCGCAGCGGCCCGCGCCTCCGCGGTCGTGTCCTGCCACATCACAACGCGGAATCCGGCGGCTTCGAGCTTGGCCCGCGTCTCGTCGACCGACAGCAAAAAGCTGATCGCGGGCACGCGCGCCCATTGCACCGGGAAATGCGGCGGCCCGCCCGGTCCGGCCGCGACTTCCTGCAAGGCGAGGCGGCCGCCCGGCTTCAGCACCCGCCGCATCTCGCCATAGAGCCGGTCACGATCGGCAATATTCATCGCCGCATTCTGCGACCAGACCACATCGAAACTCCGATCGGCAAACGGCAGGTCGAGCGCGCTCCCTTGGCGGTAATCGACCCGGCCCTCGAGACCGGTGCGTCGCGTCAGCATTTGCGCAACGCGAACGAATTCGGCGGTCAGGTCAACGCCGCTTACCCGCAGCCCATAGCGCCAGGCGAGATAGCGTGACGGCCCGCCCAACCCCGAGCCGACATCGAGCACGCGTTCGGTGCCGGTAAAGCCGACCAGTTCGGCCAGCCGCATTGTCGCCGGGCGCTGGCCGCCATGGAACTCGTCGACCGCCGCCAGATCGTCCGGGGTCAGCCGGTTGATGTCTTTTCCCATGTCTTCGAGCGCGGTCAGAATCGCCGCGCCGAGGTCCGGGTTGGTGTAATGCGCCTCGACCGGGTTGTCGGACATCCCGTAATGCTCCCGAAGAGATCGGTTTCTGATAATAGAACGAAATTCGTCGGGCGAGGGCTTTGCGGCACGCGTGCATCGCCGGGAAACGGGGCGATGGCGCAACGTGCCGCGCCGCGGCCCTTGCCCGACGCGGCAAAAGTCGGGATGGAGGGCAGCGATGGGCGAATTCGCATTGGGCCAGGCGGTGCCGCGGTTCGAGGATCGGCGCCTGCTGCGCGGCGGCGGCCGCTATATCGACGATATGGTGCTGCCGCGGATGGCATTTGGCTATGTGCTGCGCTCGCCCCATGCCCATGCCCGCATCCGCGCCATCGATACCGAGGCCGCACGGGCGGCGCCGGGCGTGCTCGCGGTGCTGACCGGCGCCGATTGGGAGGCGAGCGGCTGGGGCGACCTGCCGGTGCCGCGCGGCTTGCGGTTGCGCGACGGCTCGCCGGCGTTGCGGCCGCGCTTTCCGGCGCTGGTCAAGGACCGGGTGCGCTGGGTCGGCGATTACGTCGCCTTTGTCGTGGCCGAGACCCGCCACCAGGCCGAGGACGCCGCCGAACTGATCGCGGTCGATTACGAGCCCTTGCCGCCAATCGTATCGACCGCCGTTGCGGTCGAACCCGGCGCGCCGCGCGTCTGGGACGAGGCGCCGGACAATGTCGCCTTTTTCCACAGCGAGGGCGACGCCGCCCGGACCGAGGCGGCGCTTGCCGGCGCCGCGCATGTCGTCCGCCGCCGCCTGGTCGTCAACCGCGTGACCGCGGCGGCGATGGAGCCGCGCGGGGCGATTGGCGATTACGATCCTGCCGCCGACCGCTATACGCTCTATACGACCTTGCAGCGCGTCCATGCCTACCGCACCGATCTGGCCACCCAGGTATTGAAGGTGCCGGAAAGCCATGTCCGGGTTGTCGCCGGCGATATCGGCGGCAGTTTTGGCATGAAATCGGCGATTTATAACGAAGTGGCGCTGGTGCTGCTGGCGTCGCAGCGGGTCGGGCGCCCGGTCAAATGGACGAGCACCCGCTCCGAGGCCTTTCTCGGCGACGCGCAGGCGCGCGACAACGTCCACGACGCCGAGCTGGCGCTCGACGCGCATGGGCATTTTGTCGGATTTCGCGTGCGCACGATCGCGGCGGTCGGCGCCTATCCGCAAACCGGGTCCAACGCGTTTGTCGCCAATCTCGGGACCTTGGCCGGCGTTTATCGCACCCCGGCGGTGCGCGCCGAGGTGACCGCGGTCTATACCAACACCAACCCGGTGCGCCCCTATCGCGGCAACGGCAGGCCGGAATTTGCTTTTGTGATCGAGCGCATGGTCGACGAGGCGGCGGCCGAGCTCGGCCTCGATCCGGTCGAATTGCGCCGTCGCAACCTGATCCCGCCCGAAGCGATGCCGTTCAAATCGGGCCTGACCTTTACCTATGATTGCGGTGAATTCGAGAAGAGCCTCGATCTCGCCCTGCGGCTTGCCGACGCGCCCGGTTTCGAGCGCCGCCGGGCCGAGGCGCGCGCCCGCGGCCGCCTGCGCGGGCTCGGCATCTCGAACACGATCGAGCGCGCCGCCGCCGGCGGTTTCGAAGCCGCCGAGATCCGCTTTGACCGCAGCGGCACCGTGACCCTGGTATCGGGCTCGCTGACCCAGGGCCAGGGCCACGAAACGGTCTACAAGCAATTGCTGTGCGATCGGCTCGGCATCGATCCGGCCCGCGTCCATTATGTGCAGGGCGACACCGACAAAGTCGCCAATGGCGAGGGCACGGGGGGCTCGCGTTCGGCCGCTCTCGGCGGCTCGGCGGTCTATCTCGC